>CAMYVQ010000032.1 GCA_947302435.1 uncultured Prevotella sp.
CCGCTTCTTGTACTACTTCTCTGTCTATGTAAATCTTTCAAAGAACTCTTCTTTTCAGTGCCTTGCCCAAGCATTTTTGAGCGAAAGCGGATGCAAAGGTAAGGAGTTTTTCAAAACGCGCAAAATAATCGAAGACTTTTTTATAAAAAAATCAAATAATATTAAACTATATCGTCTCTGAATATAGCTTACACCTTATTATATATAAGAGAAAAGAGCAATCTTCTTTACAATTACGTGTAAAATGAAGTTCAAACGTCCTTCATCAGATTATCAAAAAAGGTGTTGAGGTCATGATCCAAATCTGACATGATAATGGGATCGATGATGATGGTGTCGCCATCAACGACATAAAGCTCAACCTGCTCATCGCGTTCATCGTTTTCGAGCACGAAAGAATAGGGCTTCAGGATAGACATGGACTCTATCAGCTCGGAACGGGCATTGAGCGACTTGCGGAGCACGGCAGCCACCTGATCATAGAAATCATCGTCCTTGGCATCGATCCACTGCTCAATGACGCAACGGGTGATTTCATTGTCGTCATCGTCGAACACCATGAGTTCTCCTGTCTCCTGGGTGACACAGATATGAATATCCGTGAGCTGAGTGGCCTCGTGTGTAGAGGGGAACTTTTCGGCTATTTTCCGGATAGCCCTATCGATCTGCTGAAGTGACTGCTCTGTAGTTTCCATATAATTTAGATTCGTTAATGATACTGCAAAAGTACGAAATAGTTTGTTATTCACAAACGATTACGATTATTTTTTGAAAAAATACGGCACCGTTTTTACATGTCGTGAAACCGCCATCTCATACTGGCGGCCCATACACCTTATTATATAATTACAGCTCTTCAAGCAATTCGCGGCAATGACCCGGCACGATGACGTGATGATTGCCAATGGGTTCGGTCAGGAAATAAGAAACACGCTGCCGATTACACAAACGAATCACCTGCTGGGTGCGGCACAGATTGGGCCTTGCCTGTGACGAGAGGAGTTCGCCCTCTTCGATAAAGCTACGTGACAAATCGCCGGCAACTTTGAAGATGGTGACAGGCCCTTCTTTCATATAACCACGAATGCCCACGCCAATGCCCGACTCGAAATGCGTGTCGAATTCGTAGCGTTCCACCATGTTGAACGGAATGGTGCAGTGGGCAAACATGACTTCTCCCGTCTCTGGGTCGATGGAGGCAGGATTGGCCTGGAATCCGCTGACACCGAGCAACGACTGCACCATCATCATGGAAAGCAAAGCGGGAACATCGCCCTCGCAACCAGACACGATGCCCTCTGAATTGAGTTTTGCCAAGGCCCAACAGCCTGTGTTATGAACGGATGTCAAGAGGTCGAAACAACGAATGGTAAAGCCCTGAAGGTTGTGAAGGCCAACCAACTGCTTCAATGCCCAATAGATACGGTAGGCACCGGGCAGTGCGTCACGCACATTCCCACCCGCCTTGGAAACGGCCTCTTCCATCGACCTGCCTCCTGACATGGTTCCGACTCCTTCATTCGCGTCCGACATCAGCCCCATCAGCTCCTGCATAGGAATATCAACCAGTTCGATGCCTAACCTTTCTTTAAGAACCTGGCGATTGGCATGGCTCGAAATCAGCCAATCGGAAGGCTGTCCCACAATGCCGAGCCGACAGCCATCCAACTTTTTCCGGGCTGCCCCCACTTTGGCCAACACACCAATACGATGCAACATGTATTCGATCTTTCCATGAATGATCTCTCCCCGCAGCCCGTTTTGTCGCAAATAGGAAAGAATCTCCATCGAAGCAGCCAGCGAATTACTCTTTCCCGATGCAAGCAGAAAGAAAGGACGCGAATTTTTCCGTTGCAATTCGGGCAGCAGACGTTTGAAGAGACCCTCGGTGCCACCCGTTCGCACATAGATCAGATCCAACGCATGCGTTCCGTAGTCACTAAACTCAGCACCCTGCAGGCTCTCGTCCAACTGTAGTTCTTTCAGAAAATCATGCGTAACGGCATCGACAGCCTTCGCATCGTGCAATTCTGACGTAAGGGTATATACAGCAATGTTTGTCATAGTTTCATAATATTTGCCGCAAAATTACAAAAACAAAGTCAAAAAACACACTCTTCTCACATTTTTTCGTACTTTTGCAGAACATTTCAATCTATATATACGATGCTCACACTGAAAATCATTTTCTGGGCCTGCCTCATTCTGGTGTTCTACACCTACTTAGGCTATGGAATCTTACTGTACATCCTCCTGAAACTGAAAAAAATCTTCGGTTTCCAAAACCTGGAGCCCATTCTGCCGTTAGAAGAGTCACTATTGCCCGAGGTGACACTCATGATCTGCGCCTACAACGAAGAAGACGTGATTCGTGAGAAGATGGAGAATATCCGCCAGTTAGACTATCCGAAAGACAAGCTTTGCGTGATGTGGGTGACCGACGGCAGTGACGACCACTCGAACGAGATGCTGGCCGAATATGGTGACGAAATCAAGCTTGTCACGTCGCCGTTGCGCAAAGGGAAGGCTGCTGCCATGCAGCACGGACTACAGGAGAACAAGGCCGAATATGTAATCTTCACTGATGCCAACACGATGCTCAACGCCCAATGTATCAAGGAGATTGTACGGCTGTTCATGAAGAAGGAGGTTGGCTGCGTCAGTGGCGAGAAGCGCGTGGCCGCCCGTTGTAGCGGACAGACGGCTGCCGAGGGGGAAGGCCTCTATTGGAAATACGAGAGCACGCTGAAACGATGGGACAGTGAGTTCTATTCCGCCATGGGAGCCGCAGGCGAGCTGTTTGCCGTCCGCATGAGTGTCTATGAAGAGGCACCGAGCAACGCCCTTCTCGACGACTTCATGATTTCGATGCTGATTCTGAAAAAAGGCTATCGGATTGCCTACACCAGCGATGCATACGCCATGGAATACGGTTCTGCCAACATGGCTGAGGAATCGAAGCGCAAACGCCGAATCGCAGCAGGCGGTTTACAGAGCATCTGGTGGCTACGCTCACTCATGAACCCGTTGAAGTATCCTACCGCCAGTTTCCTCTTTGTCTCTCACCGCGTATTGCGCTGGAGCATCACGCCATTTGCCCTCATGGCCCTCATTCCGCTCAACGTGGTACTCGTCATGATGAAAGCAGGCACGGTCTATACCACCATCTGGCTCTTGCAGATACTCTTCTATTTCGCCGCCTTCAGCGGCTATCTGTTGGAACAACGAGGCAAGAAAAACAAGCTCCTATACGTGCCCTACTACTTCCTGTTCATGAATATCAACGTGTTCAGGGGCATCGGCTATCTGCGTACACACAAATCGAGTGGAACGTGGGAAAAAGCTAAAAGAGGGTAAAAGGCGCAAAAAACATTCATTTTAGTGGAAAAATATGTTCATTTTCACCATTCATTTGTAACTTTACATCAAGAATAACGGATTTTGAACCACTTTTCACGTTTTTTACACTCACTTACAAGGAAAAAGTCGTACTTTTGTCGAACGAATTGCAAAAGAAAGCGATTTTTCAGATGATGAATCAAGATGAGAAAGAAGCTTTGCTCCAGAAGTACCACGATGCCACCCATCAACTGGCACTGGTAACGGAACGACTGGAACAAGCCAATCTAAAATTAAAGGAATACGAGGAAAGAGCTGCGCAGGCCATGAAAGAGAGCCGCATGAAGTCGCTCTTTCTCGCTAACATGTCCCATGAAATCAGAACACCCCTAAACGCTATCGAAGGTTTCTCACGCATCATGGCAGAAACCGACTCACCGGAAGATCGCATGGGATACATGGAAATCATTGAAAGCAACAACAGCCGATTGCTGAGTCTTGTCAATGAGATTCTCGACCTGAGCCGTGTGGAGTCTGGCGAGATTGTGGTCAAAAAGGCCTCCACCGATCTAAGCCAGCTGATGATCAGCATCAAGCAATTGTTCAAGTTCCGCTGTCCCGAAACGGTGAATCTGAACATCAACCAGCCTGGCATGTCCGTCATCATGGCCACCGACGAAAACCGCCTGACACAGGTGTTTTCAAACCTTATCTCCAACTCGCTGAAACACACGACGAAAGGGAACATCAACTTCGGCTACCGCATGAAGGACGAAGGCAGTACCATTGAGTTCTTTGTCTCTGACACGGGTTCGGGTATTGATCCTAATTTTATCGACCACATCTTTGAGACATACGCCTCGAAAGACGCCGAAAACAACAAGGGCTACGGACTGGGCCTGACACTCTGCAAGATTATCGTCGAGAAAATGGGAGGCGAAATCAACGTGGAGTCTGAACAGGGCGTAGGCACCACATTCACCTTCACCATGCCGTTTGAAGGAACTTTTGGCGGCATTGCAACCGACAACCCCACCTGCACGACCAACGTCCGTACGCTGAGAGTGGACACCCATATCGACGAGAAGAACATGAAGACAGTGCTTGTGGCCGAGGACGAGGAGAGCAACTACGAACTGGTACGCATCGTGTTACAGCAACGCTACCGGCTCTTGCGTGCCCACAACGGCATTGAAGCCGTCACCATCAATGAAGACGAGAAGCCCGATCTCATCCTGATGGACATCCGCATGCCCGAAATGAACGGACTCGATGCCACACGTATTATAAAAGAGGTAGACCACGACACGCCAATCATCGCCCTGAGCGCTTTTGCCTTCGATGAAAACATCCGCGAAGCCAAGGAAGCCGGTTGCGATGCTTTCATGGCAAAGCCTTTCCGCGTGGAAGACCTCATTGAAATCATCAAGAAATATATTGGAGAATAAGGCACATGGCTAAGCTTGGCATCTATAAGTACTTTTCGTTCATGTTTCTGGTCATCACACTGCTGATCTCCATCTTCACCCTTTTCGGACTTTTCGGAGGCAGTGCCAATCCTGTCCATGAGACTGCCATGGCCATGATTGTCTACGTACTTCCTTTGCTCCTTATCGGCAACATTGTCATGCTGGTCTACTGGCTTGTACGACTTCGTTGGAAATGGGCTATCATCCCTACAATCACCTTATTGTGCTGCATTCCCTACATTGGGACCATCTTCCGCATCGGCCTGTTCAACCCTGATGAGACAGACGAACCAGGGCTGAAGATTGCCACCTACAATGTGGCCCTTTTCGGTCGTGAGATGACAGGATTCAAGGCAGAGGACATTCTTTCGGAAATGCTCAAAGAAAGAGTAGACATTCTTTGCATACAGGAATTCATGCCCAACAGCGGCAACAAGAACAACATTGCGAAATACAAGAAGCGCTTCGGCCACATGGCCAAGGGGCACGACGATATGATGGTCTTCAGCCGCTACCCCATCAAGACTACCGGCGACATCGATTTCGGCCCAAGGACTAACGACAGCGGCATGTGGGCCGACATCAGTGTCCAAGGACAAACCTTCAGGGTGTTCAATGTCCACTTAGAGACCACGGGCATCAACCGCACTTTCTACCAAGCCGCCAAACAGGAAATGAAGGGGCATCATGTGGAAGAGAATGCCTTAATCCGCGCCATCTACGATAACTACACGCTCGGCATGGTCAACCGTGCAGTCCAAGCCAATATCGTCGCCCACGAAATGCGCGAAAGTCCCTATCCCATCATCCTTTGCGGTGACTTCAACGACGTACCCTATTCATACGTCTATAATCTGATGAAAGGCGACCTTGTCGACGGGTTCAAGGAATGTGGAAGCGGATTCATGTACACCATGCGAGGCAAGAAGAAAATACGTATCGACTATATTTTCCACGACAAGTCCCTGACGGGCGAGAAATATTACAAGGGTGACATCAACTATTCCGACCACTACCCCGTGTTCATGAAAATTGCGCTCTGAAGCATCGGCATGCAAAAAGAAACGAGGAGGAAAAAACGAAGGAAAGCATAGATTTATATTAATCTGTGTTAATCCATAAGGATTTGTTACTTTTTTTATTATCTTTGCAGAAAATTCTAAAACCGATAACGAAATGAAACAAACGATCTTAGTTACAGGTGGCACCGGTTTCATCGGCAGCCATACTACCGTAGAACTACAGGAAGCTGGCTATGAAGTAGTGATTATTGACAATCTGTCCAATTCCAACGCCAACGTTGTCGACGGTATCGAGAAGATTACAGGCAAGCGCCTCGCCTTCGAGAAAGTAGACTGCTGCGACATGGAGGCCTTGGAAGGCGTATTCAAGAAATATCCAAAGATTGAGGGCATTATCCACTTCGCCGCCTCCAAGGCCGTTGGTGAAAGTGTGGAAAAACCCCTTCTCTACTATCGTAACAACCTCACTTCGCTCATCAATCTATTGGAGCTGATGCCCAAGTACGATGTGAAAGGCATCATTTTCTCTTCAAGCTGCACCGTCTATGGCCAGCCCACGGAGGAGAACCTGCCCGTCACCGAGAATGCGCCTATCCAGAAGGCTCTTTCACCTTACGGAAACACCAAGCAGATCAACGAGGAAATCATTCAAGACTATATCCACAGCGGCGCTCCTATCAAGAGTGTCATCCTGCGCTACTTCAACCCCATCGGTGCCCACCCCACGGCTTTCATCGGAGAGCTTCCCAATGGTGTGCCCATGAACCTCATTCCCTTCGTCACCCAGACGGCCATCGGCATCCGCCAGCAACTGAAGATTTTCGGCAACGACTACAAGACTCCTGACGGCACCTGCATCCGCGACTACATCTATGTCGTTGATTTGGCCAAGGCTCACGTAAAGGCTATGGAGCGTGTGCTCGACAATCCTGACACAGAAGCTGTTGAAGTGTTCAACATTGGTACGGGCAAGGGACTTTCCACCCTTGAAGTGGTAGAAGGCTTTGAGAAGGCAACTGGCGTGAAGCTGAACTGGACCTACGCTCCCCGTCGCGAAGGCGACATTGAGAAAGTGTGGGGCAATGTGGACAAAGCCAACAAGGTGCTGGGCTGGAAGGCTGAGACACCAACCGAAGAAGTGCTGAAAACCGCATGGCGCTGGCAGCAGAAACTGCGCGAAGACGGTATTCAGTAAACTGAAACTGAAATTGATAAAATTCAATATCGACACACCAGTCGAATGTTGTAGACTGTGTTTTTATTTTGTGTTTGTGTTGTGTCATCCCTCGATGTGAATCGGGGGATGATTTTACAAACTCGTCGAGTTTGTCCGACAAAGTCGACGAGTTTGTTTCACAAAGTCGTCGAGTTTGTAAAACAAATGTAATTGTTTTCCTAATCTTTTAAAAAACACTTGTTTTTATCGGAAAGATTAATTAACTTTGCAGTCGGAACGAGAACAACTCACGAAAAGAGATGAAACTCATCATCATGACCAAAGCCACGTTTTTCGTGGAAGAAGACAAGATTCTGACCAGCCTCTTTGAGGAAGGCATGGAGAATCTGCATCTATACAAGCCTGGTTCAGAACCCATTTACTCTGAACGGCTGCTCACCCTCCTACCTGACGAATATTATAAGATGATTACCGTACACGACCATTTCTATCTGCGCGAGGAATACGGTCTGCGCGGCATCCATCTGAACAATGTCAACGATCCCCTGCCCATTGGCTATCGAGGCAACATAAGCCGCACATGCCACTCCATCGAGGA
Source organism: uncultured Prevotella sp. (assembly GCA_947302435.1). Classification (GTDB taxonomy): domain Bacteria; phylum Bacteroidota; class Bacteroidia; order Bacteroidales; family Bacteroidaceae; genus Prevotella. The sequence continues at coordinate 7,606 of CAMYVQ010000032.1, forward strand.
GCTCCACGACGCGAAGAAACAGTCAAAATACGTCTTCTTGAAGACAATCTTCGACAGCCAGAGCAATGCTGAGGACAAACAGACACTGAGCTATGAGACACTGAAAGAGGCATCCCGACGCGGCCTCATAGACAAGAGGGTCTACGCCATGGGGGGCATCAACCTCGACAATATCCGCCTGTGCCGTGAACTGGGCTTCGGCGGCGTGGTCATCTGCGGCGACCTATGGAATCGCTTCAGCATTCACCATGGTCAAGATTTCAACGATATCATCGCCCATTTCCACAAGCTGCAGAAAGCGGTGGGATGACTTTAAGTTAAGAATTCATCGTTTAGAGTTCATAAATATATGACCAACAATTACATGGTATTCTCAGGCACTGCCACGAGGTATCTGGCAGAGAAAATCTGCCAAAGTTTAGGTTGCCCTCTCGGCAAAATGTTGATGACCAAGTTCTCTGACGGAGAGTTTGCCGTCAGTTACGAAGAGTCTATTCGCGGACGCGACATCTTCCTCGTACAGAGCACATTCCCCAATTCCGACAATCTGATGGAACTACTGCTGATGATCGATGCGGCCAAGCGCGCCTCGGCCCGCACCATCAACGCAGTCATTCCCTACTTCGGATGGGCTCGTCAAGACCGTAAAGACAAGCCTCGTGTGTCAATCGGTGCCAAGCTTGTCGCCGATCTGTTGAGCGTGGCTGGTGTGAACCGTGTCATCTCGATGGATCTCCACGCCGACCAGATTCAGGGATTCTTCAATGTCCCCGTCGACCATCTTTATGCTTCGGGGGTTCTTCTGCCCTATCTGCAAAGCCTGAAACTCGACGAATTGGTCATTGCTTCACCCGACGTAGGCGGCTCTAAGCGTGCCAACACATACGCCAAGTATCTCGGTTGTCCGCTCGTGCTCTGCAACAAGACACGCGCCCGTGCCAATGTGGTGGCTTCGATGCAGATTATCGGTGAGGTGGAAGGAAAGAATGTTGTCATCATCGACGACATGGTCGACACAGCCGGGACTATTACCAAGGCAGCCGACTTGATGATGGCTTCGGGTGCCAAAAGCGTGCGTGCCTGTGCCAGCCACTGCGTGATGAGCGGACCGGCCAGCGAGCGTGTGCAAGCATCGGCTCTCGAGGAAATCGTGTTCACCGACTCCATCCCATACACGCAGCGTTGCGCTAAAGTAAAGCAGATTTCGGTGGCCGACATGTTTGCCGAGACCATCCGCCGTGTCATTGCCAACGAGAGCATTAGCGACCAATACATCGTATAAACAATAACATCAGATGAAACTACAATCCGCAATCCTCACAATTCTGATGGCATTGCTCTTTACCGCATGCCAACAGAAAGGCTACAAAATCGATGGAACAGCCCAAGGACTTGCCAATGGCGATACGATTTATCTGACCACCGACCTGCAGTACTTGACACCGACGGACTCTATCATCGTGAAGGACGGGCATTTCAAATATAGTGCCGAGACCGACACCGTGCAACTTGCCATGCTTTATTCTGCCAATCTGAAGGCTACCGCCATTTTCTTTACCGAACCTGGCACCATCAGCATCACGCTGTCCACCGACCCGTTCCAGACCAACATTAGCGGCACGAAGGCTAACGAAGGATGGCAGAAACTGTCTGAAATCAGCAATGACTACGGTCAACGTGTACAGGCAAAGGCGGAAATGCTTTATAATGACTCCATCACTCCAGAAGCCCATCAGGCTGTTCTTGAAGAACTACAGAAACTCGAAGATGAACTACAACAGAAATTTTTAGAGCAAATCGAGCAGAACATCGATAACGAACTGGGCTATTTCATCGTGTCGAACTATGCCAGCGGTGACAAGATGATCACTAACGAGAAGTGCAAAGAGCTCATTGGACGTATGCCCGAAAAGTTCCGCCAACGTCAGGCAATCAAAGATCTTGAAGACTATCTGGCCAAAGTTGAGACGACATCCACCGGCAAAGTCATCGCCGACTTCAGCCTCCCCACTCCTGACGGAACCAATCTGAGCGTGATGAGCGTGGTGAAACAGAACAAAGTGACCATCCTCGACTTTTGGGCTTCATGGTGCAGTCCCTGCATCAGGGAAATGCCATTCATGAAAGAGCTTTATGCCAAGTACCACGCAAACGGTTTAGGCATCGTGGGCATCTCGCTCGACGATAACAAGGAGGCATGGGTCAAAGCCATCAAGGAATTAGGCATCACTTGGCCACAGATGAGCGACCTGAAAGGATGGAAGTCAGAACCCGGACAGATGTTCTCAGTCAACTCGATTCCATTCATGGTCATCGTCGACCAAGAGGGAACAATTCTTGAAAAGGGGCTTCGTGGTGAGGAACTGTCCGAATTTATCAGCAAGACTCTCGACTAAGCAGCAGACCGTTTTGGAACAATAATCATAAGAAAGAAGCGCCTCCCAAGCGGGAAGCGCTTCTTTCTTATGATGATAACGACATGCTTATTTTGCAATATGGTTATCGAGAGGGAACACGACCGTTGGTGTGAAGGTCTTGGCCTCTTCAAAGTCCATCAGAGCGTATGAAATGATAATCACCGTATCGCCCACTTGCACCTTACGGGCAGCGGCTCCGTTCAGACAGATACAGCCCGACCCCCGTTCACCCTTGATAATATATGTCTCAAAACGTTCACCATTATTATTGTCAACAATCTGCACTTTCTCACCGGCAATCAGATTGGCAGCATCCATCAGATCCTCATCGATGGTAATGCTCCCCATATAGTTCAGGTTGGCCTCAGTCACCGTCACACAATGCAGCTTCGATTTCAGAACTTCTATCATCATTTTTGTTTAGAGTTGAGTGTTAAGAGTTGAGAGAAACTTTACTTTTCAACACTCAACTTTTATATTTAATATGATCAATCAAACGAATAGGCGTTTTTCCACAATACACAGTGATGCAACCCACCACATAGGACGAATCGTCCCACTCGTCAATATCCTGCAAAGTATCGCCATCCACAATTGAAAAGTATTCGACATCAAGCCCATCTACGGCATTGATTGAATCGACCACAAACTTGTGGGTATCCTTCAGCGAATGTTTCTTGGCATAGTCGACACTTTCTTTCAGCACCTTGTAGATTTGGGGGGCAATGGCACGCTCATTGGGTGCCAACAAGGTGTTTCGGCTCGAACGGGCCAATCCGTCGTCGTCACGGACAATGGGGCATTCCACAATCTGCACAGGCAACTGCAAGTGACGCACCATTGCCTTGATGACTGCGATCTGCTGCCAATCCTTCTCGCCAAAATATGCCCTGTCTGGACGAACGATATAGAACAGGCGGCTCACAACCTGACAGACACCATTGAAGTGTCCTGGACGATGGGCACCCTCCATCACCGTCGACACAGGGGGATACTCGAAATGACGTGTATCAGGCGTGGGATACATCTCTTCCACTTCTGGAGCCAGCACATAGTCAGCGCCGCACTTCTCCAGCAACCGACAGTCAGCCTCCAGATTGCGCGGATAGTTCTTCAAGTCATTTTTATCATTGAACTGTGTGGGATTCACGAAGACAGAAACCACCGTGATTCCATTATCCTTGACACTACGCCTTACCAGCGATGCGTGTCCTTCATGCAGTGCGCCCATTGTAGGCACCAGACCGATTTTTTTCCCAGCCTTCCGCGCCTCAAACAGCGCGTTCTGCAAATCAACAATCTTTTTAAAAACTTCCATTACTTTCTGTTTGAGCATGCAAAATAACAACATTTTTAGCAAACAAGGAAAAAAAAGACTAAAAATAAGCCTATAAAATGTCACTTTTTCCTAAAATCGCACATTTTATTCTCATTTGAGAAGAAAAATTCGTACCTTTGCAAAGAACAAATCATGATGAAGATGGCAAAGAAGAAGATTCTTTTTATCAACCAGGAGATAGCCCCATACGTTCCAGACAGCACAATGTCTCTCATGGGTCAGGCACTCCCACAGGCGATGCAGGAAAAAGGACATGAAATTCGCACGTTCATGCCCAAATGGGGTAACATCAATGAGCGCAGAGGCCAGCTGCATGAGGTGCAGCGCCTTTCAGGCATGAACCTCATCATCAACGAGACCGACCACCCATTGATCATCAAGGTGGCAAGCATACAGTCGGCCCGCATTCAGATTTATTTCATCGACAACGACGACTACTTCACCAAACGCCAAATGGCTTCCGACGAATTGGGAGAAGACTATCCCGACAACGGCGAGCGTGCCATCTTCTTTGCTCGCGGCGTTCTGGAAACGGTGAAGAAATTGCGCTGGATTCCCGACATCATCCACTGCCAAGGCTGGATGAGTGCCGTCATCCCCCTCTACATCAAGACAGCCTATCATGAGGAGCCTTCTTTTGCCAACACCAAGGTTATCACTTCACTCTTCACGAAGTCGCTGAAAAAGGATCTCGGCAATAATTTCAAAGAGTGTCTTGAGTTCCGTGAAGCCAAAGCCGAGTTGCTGAAAGCCTACAATGACAACTTTGACTTTGAGGAATTAGGGAAACTGGCCATCGACTACAGCGACGGAATCATCAAAGCCGAGAAAGAGGTCAATGCCAGCCTGTTGAAGTATGCAACGGAAAAAAACATTCCTTTGCTCGACTATCATGAGGACTTCGCCGATGCCTATGAAGCCTTCTACGACCAGATTTATCCTGATGCAGAAGAATAGAATCGGCGGAAAGAGAAACAGGAAAGATGTATTTCAAGGATTTTCGATTTATTCAAAAAACATGAATAGACTAATTTACATGGCTGGGGTCGTTATGGCGGCAATGGCCATTTCTTCTTGTGATGAAGACACGCTCACCATCGGTAACTCACTGACCAACGAGAGCGACGAACTGACAGTCACCACTAAAACCGCCTATATCATCACGAACACGATACTGGCAGACTCTGTCCTTTCCAGTGCCAGCACCTGCTATTTGGGAAAGGTGGAGGACCCGGAGACCCATGCTGAGGTGAAGAGTGAGTTCAGCACACAGTTCAATATTCTCAATAGCATGAGAATCCTCGACGAAAAGTACATCATCAGCAAGGAGAACAATCAAGTCGTTGCCGATTCCTGCGATGTTGCCATCTTTATGGAAAACCCGCTCAATAGTGCCGACCAACATAATGCAATGACACTCCGTGTCCGTGAATTGGCTTCACCTGTCGACCAGACCAAGCTCCACTACACCAACTACGACATCAGCCACCTGTTGCGTATGGATGACGGTGCCATCGACTATAATCATCCCTTCACCTACGAAAATCTGACCGACGAAGCCAGCGAGCGTAGCAAAACAACTTATTTCAACAACATCCGAATTCCTCTCAATCAGCCCTATACGGACAAGGACAACCAAACCTACAAGAATTACGGTACCTATATCCTGCGCAAATTGATTGAGTATCGCAACGCCCACGAACAGGATTTTCCCAATTCGTTTGTTTTCGCACGCGACATCTGCCCCGGCTTTTTCTTTGAGATCGCCAACGGCATCGGATTCCATGCGGCAGCTCCCCATATCGGCCTACGCATCTATTATCGTACCCACCGCGACACACTCGCCAACGCAGTATTGTCGTTGGCCGGCACCAAGGAGGTGATGCAGACCATCAAGGTGACAAACAACAAAGCCACGCTGCAGGCGCTTGCCGATGACAACTCACTCACCTACCTGAAAACACCCTCTGGCCTGTTCACGGAAGCCTTGCTGCCTGTAGAAAATATCTGGAAAGATCATGAGGGAGACTCCTTGCTTGCCGCCAAAGTGTCGTTCCAACGCATCAACAACCAGCAGGTCAACGACCGCACGCTCTCTGCACCGCAGAATATTCTCATGGTAATGAAAGACAGTCTCTATTCGTTCTTCGAGAAGAAAGAACTACCCGACAGCAAGACATCCTACATTACAAGCATCAACAAGACGTACAATGTTTATACATTCACGAATATCTCCCGTCTTGTCACTCAAATGTGGCGCATGCGCAACCAATACATAGCCCAGGACCCCACATGGGCCGATCCCAAGTCTGACCATTACAAAGTGGTATTGGTGCCCATTACTTACACCACATCGTCGAGTAGTTCGACACCGACGAGCATTTCACATGACCTTTCGCTCAGAAGCACGAAACTGGTGGGTGGCCAAAACTCCCCCATTGAGCTGAATGCCGTTTTCGCGAAGTTCAAACGCTAATCATCAACCCCTATCGCTATGGCCGACGGTTATCTTGAGAAGCACCAGCAGGACTATGAAGCCCGCAAGGAAGCCTATCTCCGCAAAAAAAAGCACTTGCCCAAGCTGACACGAAAGCCTCAGCGCCCCGATGATGAAGCACTATAAAAGAATCGATTGAAACTCTATAAGATTTCCCGTGGAGTCGTTACGAAAGTAGCGGCTCCATGTTCTGTGAGGAAATCCCTGTCGCGGAAGCCCCATAACACACTGATGCAGGGCAGTCCCGAATTGCGGGCCGTCATGATGTCCACGTCGCTGTCGCCCACATACACAGCACCCTCCTTGCCTACCCCCAACCGTCTCAATGCCTCCTGCACCGTATCGGGAGCCGGCTTTTTACGGATTCCAGCCGCCTCGTTTTCGCCAATGGCCACCTCAATCGTATCAGGGAAGAAATGCTGGCAGAGTTCTTCTGTGGCAGCATAGAACTTGTTGCTGACCACCGCTAACCGCTTGCCTCGCGCTTTCAACTCCCGCAGCAGTTCGGGAATCCCCTCGTAAGGGCGTGTCGTGTCGAGCGAATGTTCCAAATAGTATTCACGGAACGTGCGGAAAGCATCTTCAAACTTTGGATTCTTGTCACCGTCAGGTATGGCCTGCATCATCAGTCGCCGCACTCCATTCCCCACAAACCTCCGCACATCGTCAATCGAATGCTCAGGCATCCCATGCATTCTCAAGGCATAGTTCGTCGAGGCAGCCAAATCCTGTAGCGTGTCGAGCAACGTACCGTCAAGGTCAAAGATATAGGTTGAATACTCTTTTCTCATCGTTTGCTGCGCTCAATCATCGTTTTCAGTTTACTGTTGAAGCGTTCGGCCTTCAGCAGTTCCTCAATGGTCAGATGCATCCTGTACTGCCAGTGGTTGAAAGGATCACTCGGCATGTTAATCCGTTCCTCACGTGGGTTCTTGTTGCGCAGTTCACTATCCATGGCCAACCAGTCTTGGAAAGACAGGATACACGCCATCGAAGGTGAATAGAGATGGCGGGCGATAATCTCTTCGGCAAGATGGGCAGGCAGATGTTCGGGTGCCCTACCCTGCTTTTGCAGCATCGTGGCATAGTAACGCTGTGTGCGGTCGGGATTCTCCTCCCACCACAGGCGCAACGGCGACATGTCGTGTGTCGAGATAGTTGCCACACTCCTCACGGGATTGCCGTCCAAATGGGTAAACTCAATCCCCGTCAGTTTCGGCATTTGCTGTATCTCAAGTGTCAGAATGCGAAGTGCCTCCAATACGGGTGCCACACAATCGGGCAGCATGCCCAAGTCTTCGGCACAAATCAGCATTCGCGTCTCGCGCATCAATTCTGTCAGCCGCTGGTATCCCGTTGCGCCCCACAACATGGAATGGCGCTGGTAGAAGAAATGATTGTATAGTCGCATGTAGGCATCGCGCTCGTCGCTGTTCAATGCCTGAAACACCGGCTCATGGTAGGCCGCGATACGCGGATGATACATATCTGCCTGATAGGGATCTTCCAAGAACAGTACGTCGGACACCAGACGGTACAGTCCGTCGCGGATCCATAGGCTGTTCTCGTCGCCTTTCCCCTCGAAATAATCATAAACGGCCTTTTGTGTGGCCACCTCCTCTTTCAGGTCATAGAGGCCATAGGCTTTCTTCACGAGGAACGTATCGCGCACATAGTCGGCATGAATACCGAAGAGCCGGTCGACGGTCTGATTGTTAATAAACGGCTTGGTCAGGAAATCCTTTCTGAAAGGCAGTCCGAAATATTCGATTTCACCAGGCGTAAACGGCATGGCTGGAGCGAAGTGTCCCATCGTGCCAAAGAGCTGGTCAATGGGTATTTCCCAGATACGGAAGAAGCCCAACACATGGTCGATGCGCAGCACATCGAAATACTGTTCCTGATGGCGCAACCTGCTACGCAGCCAATCTGCAATGAGCGGTTCCTCCCAACGATAGGTAGGGAATCCCCAGTTTTGCCCCCTTGTCGAAAACGAATCGGGCGGTGCTCCCGTCTGCATGTCCATATTGAAGAATTCGGGATGCAGAACCGCTTCCACACTCTTTCTGCTCACACCAATGGGCAAGTCGCCCTTCAGGACAATCCCCTTCGAACGGGCATAGTCGGCAGCCGCCTTCAGCTGCCGATGGAGGTGGAACTGTACATATTCAATATAGGCTGGCTCCCCGGCAAACTGCTCGTATGCCTCCAACCACTCCTCATTTTCCGCACGCCATGACCTGAAGGCTTCCGAGGCGAGTGTCTCTTCTCCCTTTTCGGCAAAGAGTTCCTGCACGTATGCCGTCTTCACCTTGTCCACAGCCTCATAGTCGCTATAGCCGATGGCATTCAGTTCGCGCTGCTGCCGAAGGTAGGCAGTCATGCGGTCTTTATTCTTCAGCGTGCCCAACTCTTCAAGATCGAGATAATGGGGATGCAGGGCAAACGTTGACATGATGTTGTATGGGTAGCTGTCGCCCCACTCATGCGTCTGGGTGGTATCGTTGACGGGCAACAGTTGGATCACCCGCATTCCCGTCGTCTCAGCCCAGTCCACAAAACGGCGAAGGTCACCGAAATCGCCTACGCCCCACGAATGTTCACTTCGCAGCGAGAACACTGGGATACAGACACCGGCCACACGCCAGGCACGCTCGCTAAGCCTCAGCGATTCGCCATACATCACAACCACATCGCCATCGTTCAGTTCCTCGGTCACCACGCGGTTGTCGCCTTCTTCCCAAGCCTGTAGCTCATGCGTGTCCTTATCGACAACCACGTATTTATACTCCAACGGCATTTCCATCCAGTCGACATTGATGGTCAGCATCCAGTCGCAGCTACCCATATACTCCATAGGAAGATAGCGGGTCGGATTCCATGACCCCATCGTAGGATGACTGCCCACGAGGGCTACAATCTGATTACCAGCCAATTGGGGGGCGGCCACGCGGAAGAGCAACGTCTTACGGAAAAACGGGAGCCTGTCGATAGACAACGGCTGGCGGTCGATGTTCATCGTCACTTCGTAGGCCGAAGTGTAGAGATGGGCGTTCAACGGCAGGTCGCGCCACTGGTCGCAGAAGATGAAGGTCTTCGAATCATCGCAGACGTAGGTTCTGGGGATAGCGTTCCATTCGCGCCTCAATTCCTTCTCGTCGCCGTCGGCCACTATATAATAATAGGTGAACGAACTGACCGGACTACGTCGTGACTCCACGACAGCGAGTTCTCCGTTCCAAGAGTCACCGTCCTGAGTGGTCATGGGCAACAGGGTCGTGCGGTCTGTCCCGTCTTGCGAATGATAAACCAAGCGGACCATCATCTGCTGCCCCCACTCCGTCCTATAATGTATGGAAAACCTGAGTTTCATATTGAATTAGTTAAGATTCCGCTACAAAATTAATAAAAAAAATTGATAGTCGGTCAGAAAATCCGCCCTTTGTTCATAGAACAATGCCATCTGATGCAAAAAAACAAAAAAGACTTCGTTCTCTACTCCATTTATATAAGAATTATTGCATTTTTTTTGTAATTCTCGTATTTTTTGTATAATTTTGCCGATTATTATCTAAAAAAGAATGCACTATGGCTCGAATCAACAATCACCTCGTAATCATGGCAGGCGGTGTAGGCAGCCGTTTTTGGCCCATGAGCACAGCCGAGTGTCCCAAGCAGTTCATTGATGTGCTGGGCACGGGCAAGACACTCCTACAACTCACTGTGGAAAGATTTGGCGACTTGGTGGCATCCGAGAACATTTGGGTGGTGACCAACGAAAGCTATGCCGAGATTGTGTCTGAACAGTTGCCCGACATGCCGAAGGGGAACATCTTGTGTGAGCCTTGCCGACGCAACACAGCCCCTTGCATCGCCTACGTCAGCTGGCGCATCAAGAAAAAAGACCCGAAAGCCAATATCGTGGTGACACCTTCCGACCATATCGTGATGAACGTCCCGGAATTTCAACGTGTCATCAGCGACTGCATGAAGTTCACCAGCGACACCGATGCCATTGTGACCTTGGGCATGAAGCCTACCCGACCCGAAACGGGCTACGGATACATTCAGGCCAACCTGGGTGCATCGTCATTGAGGAACAAGGGCATTTTCCGTGTGGACACGTTCCGTGAGAAGCCCGACTTGGAAACTGCACTACAGTATATCAAGCAGAGCAATTTCTTCTGGAATGCAGGCATCTTCATCTGGAATGTGAACACCATCGTGAATGCTTTCCGCATGTACCAGCCCCGTATCGCCAAGGTGTTCGAGTCGATGCTGCCCGTTTACGACACACCTGAAGAGCAGGCCGTCATCAACGAGAAATTCCCCACTTGCGACAACATCTCGGTGGACTATGCCATCATGGAGAAGGCCGAGGAGATTTTTGTCTGCCCCGCCGATTTCGGATGGAGCGACCTGGGCACATGGGGCTCGCTGTTGACACAGTCGAAGCGCGACCTCTATGGCAATGCCGCCATCGGAAAGGATGTCCAGCTCTTCGAGTGTCACGACTGCATCGTACATGCCACACAGGAGAAGAAAGTGGTGGTGCAGGGACTCGACGGTTACATCGTGGCCGAGAACAACGACACATTATTAATCTGCAAACTATCTGAGGAACAGCGCATCAAGCAGTTCTCTTCAAGCCCCCTAAGTTAGGGGGCCACAGGGGTCTGAACAGACGAATTCCCCTAAAGGCACTCTTAAACATAATATTAACAATTAACGGGAACGACACGAAGGGCATTCCCCCCATTCCCCGAAATCAGGGGACTCGTGTTCAGCCCCCCATCCCCCTAACTTAGGGGGCTTAAACAATGGACTCAAAAATTGCTCTTATTACGGGTATTACCGGACAAGACGGCTCCTATCTGGCCGAGTTTCTGTTAGAGAAAGGCTATGAGGTGCATGGCACCATCCGCCGCTCGTCGGTAGACTTCCGCGAACGCATTGCCCACTTGGAGGGCAAGCCCAGTTTCCACCTGCATTATGCCGACCTCGGCGACTCGATGTCGATCTTAGGTGTCGTCAGCAAGGTGCGCCCCACCGAAATCTACAACCTCGCCGCACAGAGCCATGTGCAGGTGTCGTTCGACTCGCCTGAGTTCACCGCTGATGTCGATGCCGTAGGCGTATTGCGCATTCTTGAAGCCGTGCGACAGTTAGGTCTGACCAAGACATGCCGCATCTACCAGGCTTCAACCTCGGAGCTTTATGGCAAGGTGGAGGAGGTTCCCCAAAACGAGAACACGCCCTTCCATCCCTATTCGCCCTACGCTGTGGCCAAGCAGTATGGCTTCTGGATTGTGAAGGAATACCGCGAGGCATACAACATGTACTGCTGCTCGGGCATTCTGTTCAACCATGAGAGCGAACGCCGTGGTGAGACCTTCGTCACCCGAAAAATCACACTGGCCGCCGCCCGCATCAAGCAGGGACTGCAAGACAAGCTCTACTTGGGCAACCTTTCGTCGCTGCGCGACTGGGGCTATGCCAAGGATTATGTGGAGTGCATGTGGCTCATTCTGCAACAGCCTGAGCCTGAGGATTTCGTCATTGCTACAGGTGTTCAGCACTCAGTGCGCGATTTTTGCCACTATGCTTTCAAGCATGTGGGCATCGAACTGGAGTTCGTTGGCGAAGGGGCCGACGAAAAGGGTATCGACAAAGCCACTGGCAAGGTGCTTATCGAGGTATCGCAGGACTTCTATCGTCCCACCGATGTGGTCAACCTTTGGGGCGACCCCACCAAGGCCCGCGCCAAACTGGGCTGGAACCCGAACAAGACTTCGTTTGAGGAACTGGTGAAGATCATGGTCGACCACGACATGGCCAAGGTGGCCGCCGAAGGTGCCGCAGCCAAAGTCCGCACCAACCTTGCAGAGTATTTGGAAAAAGGTATTGTGAAGTGATTCAGCAAAATGTTAGACAAGAACAGTAAAATCTATGTAGCGGGGCACCACGGACTTGTGGGTTCCGCTATTTGGAATAACCTCCTTCAGAGAGGCTATACAAACCTTGTGGGGCGCAGCCACAAGGAACTCGACCTTACCGACCAGGTGGCCGTCAAGAAGTTTTTCGACGAGGAACGCCCCGATGCTGTAGTGCTGGCCGCTGCCTTCGTAGGCGGCATCATGGCCAACTCGCTCTATCGCGCCGACTTCATCATGATGAACATGAAGATTCAGTGCAACGTCATCTCGGAAGCATATTCGCATGGAGTCAAGAAACTGTTGTTCCTCGGCTCCACGTGCATCTATCCCAAGAACGCGCCACAGCCCATGAAGGAGGACAGCCTGCTCACCTCGCCGTTAGAGTACACCAACGAGGAATACGCCATTGCCAAGATTGCCGGCCTGAAGATGTGCGAATCGTATAATCTGCAATACGGAACGAACTACATTGCCGTGATGCCCACCAACCTTTATGGCCCCAACGACAACTTCCATCTGGAGAACTCACATGTGATGCCTGCCATGATGCGCAAAGTCTATCTGGCCAAGCTCATCCACGACGGCAACTGGGAGGCCATCCGAAACGACATGGACAAGCGCCCTGTGGAAGGGGTCAGCGGGTCGTCAAGTCATGACGAAATACTCAGGGTGCTGGCCAAGTACGGCATCAGCGACAACAAGGTGGTGCTTTGGGGAACGGGTACGCCACTTCGCGAGTTTCTGTGGAGCGAGGACATGGCCGATGCCTCCGTGCATGTGCTGCTGAATGTCGACTTCAGCGACATTATCGGCATTGAGAAATACTCCAGCGTACACTTTGGTGCCAGTGTCGACGGTGCTGTCGACCGTAACCACTCAGCTGGTCGTGGCGGTGCCATTCCCAAGTTAGGAGAGATTCGCAACTGCCACATCAACGTGGGTACTGGCAAGGAACTGACCATCCGCGAACTGTCTGAACTGGTGGTCAAGGCAGTAGGTTTCGAGGGCACCGTGGAGTTCGATGCATCGAAACCCGACGGCACCATGCGCAAGCTCATCGATGTAGAGAAACTTCACCGCCTTGGCTGGACACACAAAGTGGAAATCGAAGACGGTGTGCAACGACTCTTTGAATGGTATAAGCAGAGTCTGATGAACTAACAACATGAACCGTTTTACAAAGTCGTCGAGTTTGTCTTACAAAGTCGACGACTTTGTGTCACAAACTCGACGACTTTGTAAACTCATTGTAGTTTGCCCTCCGTTTGGGCAAACATGCGCATGGACACTTACCCCTTTGCTTTATAAATAAGTACGATAAAGACAATGCCCGTGGCGATCAGGATTCCGACTGGGACAAGGATCATCGGCAATGGGGACAGCGAAAGCCCCATAGCCGACCCTAACATGGAGAAGGCCATGCAGAACGTAAGCAAAAGCATCTCCAACGCCATGATACGGACCATGCGGACAACAAGAGCCACCTGACGGGGTGTCTTTACCTCGACGGGGATATTCACAGTATGTGGAAAATAGGCACACAAAAGCAGGCAGATGCCGACAACCGTGGTCAGCAAACAGGGGAAAACAGCATTCATCGGCGAACCCCATCCATCAACATTCCCATGCAAATCGTAATGCATAGGCACGCTCGACGGGGCATGCTTGAGGAGCAGCACGATGAAAGCCCACAACAAGACAGCCAAAACCAGAAAGACAACCTCGAAGATGGTGCCTTCGAGTGTGCGCCCTACCCTTACCTTCAGTTTATTCTGCGGATTCCGCATTTTCAGTATTCTCATTTTTCTGACGTTTTTTAGGAAGACGGTGAGCCTTGCGCAGCGCTTCGGTGATGATCCATTGAAGCTGGCCGTTGGTCGAGCGGAACTCGTCGGCGGCCCATGCCTCAATGGCATTCATCATCTCGCTGTCCACACGCAGGATGAAACTCTTCGTCTGTGATTCTTTTTTGGCCATAGAGAAGAATGGCTTATCGGGTTATTAATGGTTCAACGTGCCTGTATTCACGACGGGCTGGGCCGAGTCGTCACCACAGAGGACGACGAGCAGATTGCTCACCATGGCAGCCTTCTTGTCGTCATCGAGCTCGACAATGTTCTCGCTCGACAGCTTGTCGAGTGCCATCTTCACCATCGAGACAGCTCCTTCCACAATCTTCTCGCGTGCTGTGATGATGGCCGAAGCCTGCTGACGGCGAAGCATCACGGCAGCAATCTCAGGAGCATAGGCCAGATAATTGATACGGGCCTCAACGACCTCGATACCGGCCAATGCCAGACGCTCGTCGAGTTTCTGTTCCAACTGTTGGTTGATTTCGTCACCGCCGTCGCGCAATGTCAGCTCCTTGTTGCTTTTCTCGTCGGTGTCGTCGTAGGCATACTGGCCAGCCACCTGACGGAGTGCGGCATCGCTCTGCACCTTCACGAAGTTCTCCAATGCCTGCATGATGCCTTTCAGACTGGCACCGCCTATCTCCTGCTGGCTGGCGGGAGCCATGGTCTGCGAGTCAATCTCGAAAAGGGCTTTGTAAGTGTCTTTCAACTTCCATACCAACACCAGACCAATCATGACGGGGTTGCCTACTTTGTCGTTCACCTTGATAGGTTCGGCATCAAGATTGCGGGCACGCAAGGAAAGCTTCTTTTTGCCATAGAAGGGATTCACCCAGTAATAGCCTGTCTCTGTGAACGTGCCGGCATACTTTCCGAACCAAGTCAACACGCGAGCCTCATTAGGCTCCAGCATCAGGAACCCGCACCACAACACAATTGTGGTAACAAGCAAAGCCAGACTGCCAAGCAACAGAGTCAGGCCAAAAGACTCCACGTTGTTGTCCAACAGCACGATTCCATAGATCACCCCATAAATACTGAGCACCGTAAGACCCAGATTCAAGAACAGCATCAAGAAGCCGTTCACTACTGTTCCTTCAAATTTCCTTTCCATTGTTTCCATGACAAAAATATTTAAAGTTGATATCATTTTGATATTGCAAAGATATATCATTTTGATATGATGGCAATGGAATCCGACAAAGATATAACGTTATTTAACAAAAGTGTGCGACATCAATTTCCAATTCTCAATTCCCAATTCTCAATTAATTCGTACCTTTGCACCATGAACGCGAAAGAACTTGAAGACAAGCGTATTGCCGTACTGCTCTCAGGAGGGGTTGACAGTGCTGTGGTGGTGCATGAACTGGCTCGGTTGGGACTGAAGCCCGACTGTTTCTATATCAAGATAGGCCCCGAAGAGCAAGAGGAATGGGACTGCACTTCGGAGGAAGACATGGAAATGGCAACAGCCGTGGCGCACAAGTATGGCTGCAAACTGGAAATAGTCGACTGCCACCGCGAGTACTGGGACAACGTGACCCGTTACACCATGGAGAAGGTAAAGGCCGGACTGACCCCCAACCCCGACGTGATGTGCAACCGGCTTATCAAGTTCGGCGCTTTCCATGAGAAACGCGGACAAGACTACGACCTCATTGCCACGGGGCATTATGCCCAGACAGAAATAGACGAGGAAGGGCGCAAGTGGCTTGTGACGAGTCCCGACCCCGTGAAGGATCAGACCGACTTCCTGGCACAGCTCTACGACTGGCAACTGAAGAAGGCTCTCTTCCCCATCGGGCACTATATAAAAGAAGAGGTACGCGCGATAGCTGAACGCGAACATTTGGTGAACGCCAAACGCAAGGACTCGCAAGGCATCTGCTTTTTAGGGAAAATCAACTATAACGACTATATCCGCATGTATTTGGGCGAGCAGCCCGGCGACGTGATAGAATTAGAGACAGGGCGCTGCATCGGCCAGCATAAAGGGCTGTGGTTCCATACCATCGGCCAGCGCAAAGGTATGGGCTTCGGCGGTGGCCCCTGGTTCGTGGTGAAAAAGGATGTCGGGAAAAACATCCTCTACGTCAGCCATGGCTACGACCCTGAGACAGCCTACAAACAGGACTTTGCCATCTGCGACTTCCATTTCCTGACACCGCTTCACGATGGCGAGTCCCTTCCCCATCGCGTGACGTTCAAGATTCGTCACACGCCCGGCTATTTGCCTGCATCCCTCGAACTGTCCGACCGCGGCTTCATGGTTCATGCCGATGCGCCCATCCATGGTGTGGCTCCCGGCCAGTTCTGCGTCATCTACGACGAATGCCACCATCGCTGCTTCGGAAGCGCCGAAATCACAGTCTGATGCCCACTATTAAAGCCTATCTACAGAGTTGTTGACAATGCCTGCTCAATTTGTTAACAAAAAAAAAAAAAACATAAGAATCTTTACAATTGCCTTTTATTTTTAACAATCAATTTATTATCTTTGTACATTTGTAGTCAATTTAGCGGCTTTTTAGCATCAAAGGCACTGATTTTCTGAAATCAGGAAGCCTATGGAGAGTGATGTACCGATACGATTCGGAATCACACTAAACAACTGATAAATAGAAAGTTGCTGACTTAACACGAATGGGTGAGGAGTTAGGAATCTCCCGAAACGATAACATGAGTCCTGCAGACATGCACAAGGGCTCTGGCTTTGCCGTAGATAGTGGCAAAGTGCATTGGTACATTGCCGAGTGCAAACCTACCAAAGAGAGTACCATCCGTACCATGCTGAAGAACGCAAAATACGAGGTGTATGTGGCCAGCCGTCGTGAGGAAAAAGTCTATGCCAACCGCACCCGTCGCATCAAAGAGACGGTGATGATTCCCGGCAAAGTGTTTGTCCGCACGGAAGAGACAAAACTGATGGACATCATGCGCGGATATTCAGCCGTATGGCGCTTTATGATCAACCGCATGTCCAAGGATCGCATCTACGCCTTTGTTCCCGAAGACGAGATGCAGCAGTTGCAGTATGTCATGGGAAACGCAGAGAACCCCATCCATATTACAGCAGAAAGCCTCAAGGTCGATCAGGTGGTAAAGGTGATGCGCGGTGCATTGGCAGGTTTAATCGGCTGGTACTACAAGGAAGGCCACACCTCCTACATTGTCATCAAAGTGTCAATGGGCACAAACCACTATGTCTATACCGAGGTTCCCTTGGAAGACATACAGCCAGTGTAAAAACGAGAACGGGAACGAGAACGTCAACGAGAACGAGAACGTCAACGAGAACGAGAACGTCAACGAGGACGTGAACTAAAACCAAAACGAAAACGAAAAACAAAAACAAAAAAAGTCGACGTTGACGTTCACGTTGACGTAAAAAAACTTGACGTAAAAAAAATAAACAATATGAAAAAACTTGGATTTTTGATGGTGATGATGGCGTTGTGGCTCACTTCGTGTAAGACACCAACGAACATCACTTATCTACAGGATGTCGATGAAAACAAACCGATCAAGACACAGAGCGACGGATATATCCGCTTCAAGCCCGGCGACAAGCTCAGTATTTTCGTCCACAGCCGCGACGAAAAACTGATGGAGCTGTTCAACCTTTCCGGCCGTAACGGAAACATGAGCATGATGTCGACTGGCGGTCAGAACTATGCCCCTTATACAGTGGACGACAAGGGCGAGATAGATTTCCCCGTTTTGGGACCAATAAAGATAGAAGGCATGACCCGCGACGAGGTGCAGAAGAAGATCAAGAATGAACTGGTGACGCAGAGCCTCTGTAAAGACCCGGTTGTCACTGTAGCGTTCTACAACATGAACTTCTCGGTCTTAGGCAATGCCGGAACGGGTGTGAAAATGATCAACAAAGACCGCATCACGCTCCTTGAGGCCATCGCCATGGGCGACCTGAACATCAACGGTCTTCGCAAGAATATACTGGTGATGCGTCAAGAAGGTGATCAGCAGGTGCCGTATCGTGTCGACCTGACCAGCGCCGAAAGTGTCTATAACTCACCGGTCTACTACATCCAGCAGAACGACATCATCTATGTAGAACCCAACAACATGTCAAAGCGTTCCAGCACCGTGATGGGCAGCAGTGCCTATACGCCAAGTTTTTGGTTTGGTATGTTCTCATCCGTCATGTCAGTGGCATTACTTATCTACAACATCGTAAAATAAAATGGCAACAGCAAAAACAACTACCAATGCGGTTCTGCGCCGCGTCCTACCCGAAGATTCGATGAGCATCCTCGATATGCTGATGATCTGCGTGCGACATTGGCCGTGGTTCGTCCTCTCACTGCTCATCTGCATGGGAGTGGCCACGCTCCACCTGCTCCGCACACCGAACATCTATACGCGTACCACATCCATACTTGTCAAGAGTAGTGGCGAACGATCCAGGGACCTCAAGCTGATTGAAGGCTTGGGCGTTAACAATATCGCCACCAACATCGATGACGAGATCGCGTCCATCCACTCGCCCTCTGTGGTCTACGAACTTGTCAAGCGACTACACTTGGACATGAACTACTACCGTCCGGGATTCTTCCTCGACGAACCGCTCTATGCCAAGACACTGCCCGTCGAGGTTGATCTGCATGATATCGACGATAACACCCCTGTCAGCTTCACACTGACACTGAACGGCGACGAGACAGCAACGCTGTCCGACATCATACAGCACGACCAGTCTTCGGATAAAAACTATCGCGTAAAAATCGGGAAAAAAAGCGATACATCACTCGGTTCTGTAACCATACGACCGACCCTATATTATAAAAAGGGTACGCGCGAAGAAATTCTTGTCCGTCGTATCAGTTACATCGCGGCTTCCGGCCTGATTGGCTCGCATATCACTGCCGTTCTGCAGCCAAATACAAAGAATATTATCAATGTCTCCTGTGTCGATAACACCATCCCCCGCGCAGACAATATCCTGAAGACAATTATCAGCATCTACAACGAACAGTGGGTGGAGAACCGCAACCAGATTAGCGTATCGACCAACGAGTTTATCAAGGAACGTCTAACCGTGATTGAAAACGAACTGGGCGACGTTGAGAGTAGCATTGCAACCTACAAGAGCTCGCACGGCATGCTGAGTGTCGAACAAGTGGCCGGACAGGCTCTTAGCAAGGAAGTGGCCTCCGACAATCAGGAACAGCTCATCAACAACCAGCTCTACATGATTCGTTACGTCCGTAACTATGTGTCCGATCCGGCCCATGCCAAGGAGCTGATGCCAGCCAGTACGGGCATCGGCAATGCTGCCATCGAGGCACAGATTGCCGAATACAACACCCGTATTCTGGAACGCAACAACCTTGTATCGAACTCGAGCGAGAAGAACCCGTTGGTGGGCGACCTCGACATCGCACTCGACAACCTGCGTGGTGCCATCCTCAAGTCGCTCGACAACGCACAGACGACACTCAACGCCCAATTGGTTTCTGTAAAGGCCGTCCACGGAGCTGCCATGGGCAAACTCACTGCAGCCCCTCAACAGCAAAACCACTTGCTTTCTTTCGAACGCCAACAGAAGGTCAAAGAGTCTCTCTACCTTTTCTTGTTACAGAAACGTGAAGAGAACGAGCTGTCACAGGCTTTCACCGCCTATAACACCCGTATCATTGCCGAGCCGGGAGGCAGCAGCAAGCCCACATCGCCCGACTCACAGCGCATTCTGTTGTCAGCCTTCGGTCTGGCACTGGCCTTGCCCGCCCTCTTCTTCATCATGCGCGAGCGGATGAACTCGAAGGTTCGTGGACGCAAGGATCTGGAGAACCTCTCCGTTCCTTACGTGGGTGAACTCCCCTTATGGATGCCGAAAAAAGGCGACGAGTCTACCGATGCCTACCGCTTCGTGGTGCGCCAGCATAGCCGCGACATCACCAACGAGGCTTTCCGCGTGGTACGCACCAACTTAGAGTTCATGACCAATCAGGAGCAGAAATGTAAGGTCATCATGCTCACCTCGTTCAACCCCGGCAGTGGAAAGACCTTCATCACCGGTAACCTCGGCGCGTCGTTTGCCATCCGCGACAGCCGCGTCATTTGCATCGACCTCGACCTGCGCCGCGGTTCGCTCTCCGAGTTTGCCAACAAACCGAAGAAGGGTCTCACCAACTACCTCAGCGGACAGGTTGACGACTATCATGACCTCATCGTGAAGGTCAACGTCAACGAGAACGTCAACGTCAACGAGAACGTCAACGAGAACGAGAACGTCAACGTGAACGAGAAGAGCGGAAGCAAAAAAGTTGACGTTAACGTTGACGTTGACGTTAAAAAAGACGTTGACGTTAAAAAGAAGTCCCAGACTCTCGACATTCTCCCGATAGGTAAGATTCCTCCCAATCCCACCGAACTGCTCTACTCCCCGAAGCTGAAGCCCATGCTCGACGACCTGCGTCAGCATTACGACTATATCTTTGTAGACTGTCCACCCGTGGAGATTGTGGCCGATGCCACCATCATCAGCCGCGAAGCCGATGTCACCATCTTCGTCGTTCGTGCCGGTCTTCTGGAACGCAGCATGCTCCCCGAATTGGAAAAGAGCTACGAGGAGAAGAAATATAACAACATGGCAATGCTGCTCAACGGCACCGATGCCGAACATCATTACGGCTACCACCGTTACGGCTACGGCTATGGCCGCTATGGTTACGGCTATGGCTATGGTAAACGTTACGGTTACGGCTACTACGGTTACGGCAGCAGTAAAAAGAAAGGTAAAGGATAGAACGTGAACGTCAACGTCGACGTAAACGATAACGTCAACGTCAACTAAAATTACCGTTAGCACCAACATAAACTTTAGTTTTCAGTCCCATTTTCGTTGACGTTAACGTTGACGTTGACGTTATCATTAGAACATCATGGAAAAATATACAACTATCATCACTCCTCACCACAAGCTCTGGAGTGTCGACTTCAAAGAGATCTGGCGTTATCGCGACTTGATAGAACTGTTTGTCAAGCGCAACATCGTAGTGCAGTACAAGCAGACCATCCTCGGTCCTATGTGGTATCTCATTCAGCCCATCCTCACCGTCATCATGAATATGGTGGTCTTCGGAGGCATTGCCAAGATGAGTACCGACGGCGTACCCCAGGCCCTATTCTACATGGCTGGCAATGTCTGCTGGTTCTATTTCTCCGACTGTCTGAACCAGACCTCCAACACTTTCCTTGCCAATCAGGGCATGTTCGGTAAGGTCTACTTCCCCCGCCTGGTCGTTCCCATCAGCACGGTCATCAGCAACCTGCTACGCTTCGGCATCCAGATAGGACTGTTCATTGCCTTCTGGATATGGTTCTTCCTCGGTGGGGCTGATATTCATATCGGAAACATCTTCTCCTCTGACGTGCCCGTTATCGTTAACGTTCTCGTTGACGTTCTCGTTCTCGTTGTTATGGTCATTATGCTCGCCGGCCTCGGTCTCGGCTTCGGCATTCTGATTTCATCAATGACCACGAAATACCGCGACCTTACTATCCTATTCTCGTTCATCGTCCAGCTATGGATGTATGCCACCCCCATCGTCTATCCCATCTCGATGGTACCTGAAGGCACACTTCGCACCATCATCATGCTCAACCCCATGAGTTCTATTATCGAGGCCTTCAAATTCATCACCCTCGGCCAAGGCTATTTCTCCTGGCTCGCCCTCAGCTACAGCTTCGCCTGCATGTCCATCCTCCTCCTCCTCGGCATCGTTGTCTTCAACAAAGTCCAACGCTCCTTCATGGATACGGTGTAACGTCAACGAGAACGTCAACGTCAACGTCAACGAGAACGTCAACGTCAACGTCAACGAGAACGTTAACATAATATGATGGAAATGAGATCGAGTGCTCGTAATTTTCATAACTACCAAGTATGGCAAGATGCAGTTTCACTTGCCACATTAGTATATGAAGTGACGGCAAAACTTCCGTGGTTTGAGAAGAAGGGACTCTGTGACCAGCTCCAACGTGCGGTAGTAAGCATATCATCGAACATTGCAGAGGGAGCTGGCAGGCCTACAGATGCAGACTTTGCCCACTTTCTTGACCTTTCATTAGGATCTGCAAACGAAGTCGAGACTCAGTTACTTATCGCCCAGAACTTAAATTACATCCCTAAAGAGCAATACGACACTCTGATGGTACAACTCATAAGTGTACAAAAGCAACTTACAGGTCTGATTGCCTCAATAAGAAACAACAATCCACATTAACAAAAAAAGTTCACGTTGACGTTCACGTTGACGTTAAATATCTACAATAATTAGTTCACGTTGACGTTCACGTTG
>CAMYVQ010000033.1 GCA_947302435.1 uncultured Prevotella sp.
TAGGTCGTGTTAACAGTAGCCAGTTCCGAAATCCCCCTCAAGATGGTGTCTGAGCCGTCAACGTGCATACCGACTACCGGACATACGCCACAGAACTCGTCAACTTCCTGACGGTCATCATCACCATGAGGGTGAAGAAAAAGCTGAAGAAAACTGGCTTGAGCAAAAACTACTCTCAGAAGCAAATATTCAGGTATCTGTCAAAATATAAAAAGGTGAGGAGTAATGCTAACGGGAAATGGGAGTCTGTCACGATGCTGAAGTACATCTCCGAAATCTGTTGCGTTCTCGGTATATAGGGGATAGAATAGCGGATTCTTTATTTTAATATGTCGTGACTCTCATGTTCCCACCCTTATGCCCACCTCAGAGGGCGGCATCGCCTCTCTTGGCTCGGCGTAGACTCGTCATCTGTCTGGCACTTTTCGGACACGTCCGATGGTGTGTCATGACAACTGACATAGAGAATCGTTTGCAAAAATACGGATTATTTCGGAAAAAACAAACGTTTTTCCGAAGAAAAATTTGGAAGTAAAGGAAAAACTTTGTATATTTGCAGTGTCAGAAATGACTAATCCGGTATTTTCCGCGTGGGAGTAAGACTGAACCGCCCCTGCTCCAATTCAAAAAAGTCACCTAAGGGTGGCTTTTTCATTTGTTGTGTTTTCGGGTGAAGGATACAAAAAATAGTTTGTTCAAGGCATATTCACGCTTCACGGAAATGGCCTTTCCACCTTTGAAAATAAGTATTTCGGAAGCTGTTATTTTCAGGAGAGATTTGTGAATGATGATATGTCTACTTGGAGAATTGATATTAAAAATCAACGTGTTTTGGGAAGATTAACATAGATAAGTCCCTAAATGCTGACATTTTGGTTTATCTTTGCATGATAATCAATCAAATCGTCAAAAAATAGGAGGAATATCGGTATGAAGGTTTTATTAATCAATGGAAGTCCGCGTGAGCATGGCAACACGTTCCGAGCATTGAGTGAGGTGGCAACAACGTTGAATGCCGAGGGCGTGGAGACTGAGATCGTGAGCATTGGCAAGGGTGCTGTTCAGGGATGCGTGGCCTGTGGCTGGTGTGGCCGTGAAGGGCGGTGTACGTATCGTGATGCATTATATAACAAGGTGTTGGATGTCGTCAGAAATGGCATCGATGGTCTCATCGTGGGTTCGCCTGTTTATTACGGAGGGCCTAATGGCTCGCTCTGTGCATTGCTTGACCGTGTGTTCTACTCGTTGGGCAACGACCTGCGCTTCAAGCCCGGAGCCAGTGTGGTGGTGTGCCGGCGTGGTGGCGCTTCGGCTGCTTTCGACCGTCTGAACAAGTATTTCACCATGATGAACATGCCGCTCGTCACTTCCCAGTACTGGAACATGGCCTACGGTCAGACACCCGGACAGGTGGAGCGCGACGAAGAGGGAATGCAGACCATGCGCACGCTGGGCCGTAACATGGCGTGGATGCTGAAACGGCTGAACGTTGCCGAGGACGGACATCCCACATTGGAGCCTCGCATAGCGACGAGTTTTATCCGTTGATGGTAATTTAAATCGATTCAAAAAAGAGAGCACATCACTTTTTGATATGCTCTCTTTATTGGAATAGCTATTTCACTACTATTTTCTTGCCGTTGCGGATGTAGATGCCGGCAGGCAGGTCGTCAATGGGCTGTCCGGCTGATCGAACCTTGCGGCCACGCAGGTCGTAGACGGCCTTTGCATCGATGGCAGAAGAGCGATGCAGGGTGTTGATGCCCAAACCGATGGCTTTGACGAAAAGCAGACCTTCGCTGATGCGTGAGGTGTCCCAGTCAACGTCGCCTTGAATATCAAAGGTGGGCGTACCGCTCAGTTTGTTGGCAGTGAAAATCCGGATGCTGTCGCCCACGGCCAGTTTGTGCGACTTGTCCGTTTCGACTTGGATGGTACCGTTCATGGTCAGCGTGTTGATGCCTTCAATAGCGGAACAGCCGTTTGCGGTGGCAGTGGCACACGTGGCGGCGTTGATGATAAGCTTACTGCTGCTGGTGAAGGTCACAGACTTATTGGCAAAGAAGATGCTGCCCGAGGTGGAACCTTCGTAAGAGCCGGGGCGAACGGTGCCCTGTACGGTGACGGCACTATTCTCCAATGGGCTTATCGACCTGTTGGCTCCCGAGAGTGTACCTTCCTTTTCGATGGTCAGTCTGCCTGTTCCCAAACGACTGTTGTTGCCGATTTTCAGTTCGCCTTCCCTTACGGTAGTGGTGCCGGTGTTGGTGTTGGCACTGTTCCAGCTGATGCGTCCCGTTCCTACCTTCACAAGGTTGGCGTTCGATGTGACACGCACGGTGTTGGTCCAGTTGGCATCGTTGCCCACTTCCCAGGTGTTGGCTCCCACGGTGGTATTGTTGCTGAATGTGCAGCTGCCACCCAATGCTCCTGTTCCGGACAGTTTGCCGATGCGATAGGTCTTGCCGGAGTTCTGTACTTCGACTGTCTCGGCGATGTTCATGGTGCCGCGAGGCATGCCGCTGCTGGTGTCGAGGGTGAAGCGTAGTACGGCCGGATCGTCGCAGCTCGATGTGGGGACAAGTGTGCCTTCGAACTGGCTGAAGTCACAACAGATGTTGGTACGGGTGGCATACCAGCCGTTGCCCTTTATCGTGGTGCAGTAGACGGTCAGCGTGCCTTCGCCCGTCACCTTGTTGGTATAGGCGGCACTATTGGCCATGTACCATGTGCCCTTCTTCTTCTCCGGCACATAGATACTGTAGCCCGTGCCAGTGTTCTCGCGCAGTTCACCGCCTTGGTATTCCACTGTCTTGGCCGGTACGTTGGCGTTGATGCACTGTACGGTGCCTGCTGCGATAACCATACGGTTCAGAGCACTGTTTGAGGTGTTCAGTTTCATCCAGCCCGTTCCTCGTTTGGTGAGCATGGTGCCCGACATGGCGCGGTCGACGATGAAGTCGGCCGAGTTGTTGATGATGCCGCCCTGTTCGCCACCCATCTTGATGGCCGATCCGTTGGTCACAGCCGCCGTGGTGCGCAGTTCGCCACCGTCCTCGATGACAAACTTGTTCGGGTCGGTGCTGAGAATGCCCAGATTGCCTTTGGTCTGATTGGCATTGGCTAATGAACTGACAACCACTGCACCGCCTGAGATGCGGTTGCCTCCGCTGTAGGTGTTCTCGGTCTTGATGGTCAGCATACCTTTTCCGCTCTTCACCAGCGTGGCTCCTCCTGTAATGGCACCATTGCCTTGGAATGTGTACGCCTTGGTGTTGTCGACGAAGATGGTGTCGGGTTCCATGTCGTTGTTCAGCATGATGGTGAACACGCTGGCATCGTCGCTGAAGATGACATCGTCGCCAGTCACGAAGTTGGTGCTGGCCTCATCTTTCGAGAAGTTGGCCGTCTCGTCAAGGTTCCAAACGTTGCTCTCGCTGCCAGTCCAATTGATGGCGGTGGAGGGGCGCATGTTCTCGATGATAAGATAGAGCTTTCCGTCTTCCAGAAGCAGACGCGGCTTCTGGGTGTTGCCGATACCCTCTATGCGGATGTCGGCAAGCGACCCGTCGATGGTCTCAGCTTGTCCGATGAGGTGTTGGCCTGGGGTGATGTCGCCTTCGGAATGCCATACGAACTCGAACACGGGCACCAAGTACTCAGGTCCGTACTGCCAGCTCTTTGTCTCGATGTTGATGTATTTGGCGTTCAGTTGGTCGGAAGCCTGGTCGTTGTAAAGGTCGAAGACTACGCGTGAGCCGAAGCCTAAAAGCAGTGAGTCGGTGGTGATGGTGCCACGGTTGTCGGCATGCCCGGGGCGCAGGCGCGAGTCGTAGTCCATCTTGATGCTGCGGAACACGCCTCCGTCGCTGTTCAGTTCGGCGAAACGGTTCAGCCAGAGTGGGGAGTTCTTGAGCGTGCCGTCGAAGTTCACGGTGCCTGCCCAGATGTTGGTCTCGCCGGTGTAGGTGTTGTCGGTCTTGGGCAGGTTCAAGATGCCGTCGCCCTGCTTCACCAATCGCATGGAACCTGTGAAGGCGGCTCCGCTAACGTCGCAGGTGTAGTAGGCGTATTTGATTTTCGCATTGCCGTCGGTGATTGAGCTGTTGGTGCCTTGCACCCACGATGGCACATTGAATGTCACCATGTAGGGCTTTGCACCTTCGGCGACGGTGATCTTCGTGTCGTTGGTCTCGCAGACCAGCACGTGCTGGTCGTCAAGCGATGCGTCGATGGTGCCGTTGTTGGCCACTTCGGTGCGTCCCGTCATGGTGAAAGGTGGAGGGGCAATGGTGATGCCCTCCAGTTCGCCGAGGAAGTAGCTGGCGTGGGGAGGCTGGTTGTAGCCCATCGATTCCCAGACCATGCCCTGACGATACTGATGGTCGTGCCACAGGGTGTAGTTGCGCCACTGTGTTGCTTTGTCAGTAGTGTATACGCGTACATAATTATTATCTGCGGTGCGCACGATGATTTCTTCGCGCCAGTCGCCTAATACGTCGCCCATGGCCGATGGCGTGTTCTTCGTCCAGTTGCAGTTGGCTGTGCCGTCGGCAGTGAAGACAATCGATCCGTCGCCCTTGAACACACGGGCAGCACCCTCACGCGAGTTGGCTCCATCAAGTCCTTCCTCCAAGAGGTCTCCGTCCCAATAGATGCGGAAGTTGTTGGTGAATCCGCCGGGGCCGTTGGGCAGCACTTTGTCGGCTACGCACGAAATGGTTCCCGACTGGCTTGAATGTCCGATGGCCCCAGGGTAGGCGTTCGAGAAATTGCCGCACAGGGCGCGTCCGTCGTCGCCCGTCGATTGTAGGCGGTAATATATTTTCGAGGTTGTGGCGTTGCGATAGTTCATGGCAGGCTCGTCCTCGTTGCAGGCAAATATCTCCTGACCATGACGGTATGGGTCGAAATCACTGCAATGCTGTGCGTCGCCATGGCCGAGGCCAGTGGTGGAGAGTCCCTTGCCGTTGTCGTCGATGACCATTGAGCCGAAGCAGATCTCGTCGCGTCCGTCCCAGTCAACGTCGGCAATGCCGTAGTTGTGGTAGCCGTTGCCGAACCAGGGATCGCCCCAGCCGCCATTGTTCGACCATTCCCAATAGAGGGTCAGCTTGTGGGTGGTGGGGTCTACGGAGAATGCCTTCATGTGGTGCTTGGTGTAGCAGCCACGTCCTAAGAAGATGAAGGGATGGCGACCGTCGAGGAACGGCGCGCCGAAATAGTGCTTCGTAGAACGATGGCCGTAGCCGTCGCCCCAGTCGTTGGCATCGCCACGGGGTAGGGGATAGGCAATCCAGTTGGGGGTGCTGTTTGAGCCGATAGGGTAGGGCTTGCCAGTGGCACCCTCCAAGTAGAGCAGGTATTCGGCTCCCGTATTGGTATAGGCACCGTTGGCATCGTCGTGGCGTACCGTGTTGCGTGTGTTCACGTTCATGTTGCCGATGTTCGTGGTCGTTCCGTCGGGATGGTGAATGATCATGTTGTCGGCACCGCGCATCAGCACCTCGGCCTTGCCGTCGCCGTCCCAGTCGTAGCCCACGGCATCATACTGCTCGTCGGGGCCGCTCACCATGTTTGGCCCCAAGTCTATCCACCACAGGCGGTCGCCTTTCAGGTTGTATACTTCGATATGGTTGTAGCGTGTCTTGTTGCTCACGGGGTACACACCCGTTTCGTCGCTGTCGCCACCATAGTTGCGCTTCATAATGAACTCCGAAACGCCGTCGCCTGTCAGGTCGGCCAAGGCGATGTCGTTGATGTTGCACTGTGCCGTCATGTCGTTGCCGTCGCGATCCAGCACGGGTTTCACAGCAAACTGAATGTACTGCTGATTCAGGCGTGTCACGGCTTCGCACTTCTCCTGTTCAACGCCCCTTACTACGGCAGCCACCTGATACTTCGATCCGGGTTTGCCTGCGGCATCCGTGTAGTTGGACACATTCAGCGGCGTGTCGTTCACCTTCACTCCGTCACGATACAGGTTGTACTTCGTGTCGTAGTACTCTTCACCGAAAATGCGCCAGCTCACAAAGCTGCCATTGCCCGAAGGGACAGCCACCAGTCCGCGATCCAGTTTGTCAGTCGTGCGTTGTGCATGTCCAATAACTGCAAAAGCCAACATTCCCAGTATGGAAAGAAATAGTCTTTTTTTCATTGTGTTATAGTATTGTTAGTTCGTAATCGTGGCCAAATGTACGAAAATATTTTTTAAAACATTATTTTTTTCCAAAAAAAACGTATTCATTTCGATTTATTTCATATCTTTGCACTAATTTCTACACCTAAAACGAAAATCTATTCACTAAAAATAACAATTATGAGAAAACTGTTGACATTGGCTCTTATGGCTTTCGTTTTGACTGCCCAAGCCCAAGAGAAAACAACTGTTGAAGTGCCCGGTTGGGTGAAGAATTTCAAACTGAGCGGCTATGGTATGCTGCAATATCAGGCTGAAGACAAGGACGGAGCCGAGCATAATGAGTTCAATCTGCGTCTGATGCGTCTTATCATTGACGGCAAGATTGGCGACTTCGACTTCCGTGCCCAGATGCAAGGCTCTTCTAATGCGGGGCCTGGCAACCCGACACTGATGCTGGTTGACTTGTATGCTGAATGGGCAAAGCATAAGGAATTTCGTGTCCGTGCCGGTCAGTTCAAGCGTGCCTTCACATTTGAAAACCCCACACACCCCATCACGCAGGGTTGGTATTCCTACGCTATGGTAATCAATAACCTTTCCGGTTTTGGCGACCGCACAGGTGAAAAGGCAAGCGGCGGTCGTGACCTCGGCCTTCAGGTGCAGGGTGACCTGTTCCCCAATGCGAACGGACGTCGTCTGCTTCACTATCAGGTGGGTGTCTACAACGGTGAGGGCATCAATCTGAAGGACAAGGACAACAAGAAGGACATTATTGGCGGTCTGTGGGTGATGCCTGTTCAGGGGGTGCGAATCGGTGCCTTCGGATGGACTGGTACTCGTGGCGATATGACATGGACTGAAACTGACGGCGAAGGAAATTCGGTCAACTGTAAGGGGAGCATCCGCAAAAATCGTTATGCAATCTCTGCTGAGTATGACAAGGACGAGTACACCTTCCGCGCTGAATATCTGCACAGTCAGGGTTGGGGCGTTTCGCGTGCCAATGAGGGTAAAGACTCACGTGTGGTGGATTTCACCAGAGGCGACAAGGCCGATGGTTGGTATGTTTTCGGCATTGTGCCCGTCATCAAGTCGAAACTTCATGCCAAGGCTCGTTACAACGCTTATCGTCCTGAGAAGTTATGGAGCACATCGAAGACCATGTATGAGGTTGGCTTTAACTACTTCTTCACCAAGAACCTGCAGTTGAATGCTGAGTATGCCCGTGTGAACGACCGTTCGCTTGCAAAGCATAACTACAATTTTGTGGATGTGGAACTTGATTTCAGATTCTGATTATATTATCCTATATTATAAATACAAACTATTATTATGGCTGTAAAAATCGCTTTTTTCGATGCGAAGAGCTACGATCGTGAGAACTTTGACAAAGTAAACCAGACTTTTGGTTTTGAAATCAAGTACTATAAGGAGCGGCTCAGTATGAATACTGTCTCACTGACGCAGGACATGGATGTCGTGTGCATCTTTGTCAATGCCGAGTGCGACGCAAGGGTTATTGAGCGGATGGCAGGCTATGGGGTGAAATTGATTGCGCTGCGCTGTGCCGGTTTCAACAATGTCGATGTGACCGCTGCTAAGAAATACAACATTCGTGTGGTGCGTGTGCCTGCTTATTCGCCTCATGCCGTGGCTGAGTATGCCGTCACGCTCATGCTTACCCTTAACCGTAAGGTTTACCGCTCTGTCTATCGCACACGTGAAGGCAACTTCAGACTGGGTGGCCTGTTAGGCTTCGATATGTATGGAAAGACTGTGGGACTCATCGGCATGGGAAAGATTGCCAAGGAGCTTATCAAGATTCTGCGTGGTTTCGGCATGAACGTGCTGGCTTATGACCTCTATCCCGACGAGCAGTTTGCCAAAGAACATCAGGTGAAGATTGTTACGCTTGATGAGCTTTATGAGCAGTCGGACATTATCTCGCTGCACTGCCCGTTAACCGAAGAGACGAAGTTCATCATCAATAGCGATTCCATTACGAAGATGAAGTTTGGCGTGATGATCATCAACACGGGTCGCGGAAAACTCATCAAGACTGCCGACCTCATTGACGGCTTGCGCTCTCATCAGGTGGGCTCTGCCGGTCTTGATGTGTATGAAGAGGAGGCTAACTATTTCTATGAGGATCGTTCTGACAAGATGATTGATGACGACAAACTGGCACTGCTTCTGATGATGCCCAATGTCATTGTCACCTCTCATCAGGCGTTCTTCACCCGTGAGGCTACACGGAATATTGCCATTACCACACTTCAGAACATCCTTGACTTTAAGGAAGGCAAGGACTTAGCCAACGAAGTGAAGTAGTCGGCATTACACCTTGGGCAGTGTCATTACAAAGCGTGCGCCATTCTTTTGTGCTGACCAGCGGAAAGATGTGTCACAAACGATGTCACCTCCCAATCGGCGGACGAGAGAACGTGCCACGGCAAGACCGATGCCCGTTCCGTCGTAATAGACATTCAATTGTACAAACTCTTCAAAAATCCGTTCAGCATCCTTGGCAGGTACACCGATACCACTGTCTTCGATGCTGAACGTTACTATGCTGTCATTGGCAGACACCCGTAGAACAACGTCTTGTTTCTCTTCGTCTACGACATTGCCTTTGGCTTCGGCGGGACGGGTGAACTTACGGGCATTGTCAAGCAACAAAGTGAGGGCGCGGGTTGCGCTTTTGAGATGAGTGTTGATGACAAGTGACTCCGTTTCGGGTGACAGTTTTATGTCGAAATTCAAATGTTGGGCATTGGCTACTCCACTACCATCAATGGCTTCGGCAGCAATCTGTACCACTGATACCTGATCGGTTCGTTCAATGACGGTGTGGCTGTTGGCTTCGCTCAGTTCCAGCATCTTATTCACCAAACCTGTGATGCGGTCGGTGTTCTCCGTTATCTGGCGGTTGATGTCCGCTTTCGTGGCTTCATCAAGTTCCATGCCTGGAGTCGTGATGACCTGTGTGAAACCGGATAGGATATTGAGTGGGGTGCGTATTTCATGGGAAATCTGCTGAATGAATTCAGTCTTCATCTTCGAAGACTCCATGGCTCGTGAGTTGGCAAGCTTCAGCTGGGCGTTTGTATTGGCCAGTTTGTTGTAGGCAACCTCGATGCGGATGGCAGCCCGACGGCGGTTGATGATGTAGATGACAAAAAAGATCAGCACCATGAAGAACACGATTCCTGTGGTCATCATGCGCTGCTGGTTGATGTTCACTTGTTGCTGGGCTATCTGTGTCTCCTTCTCATTCATTTCATAAATCGTTGCGAGTTCAGCGGCATCGTCTCGCTTCTGCCATGCGATAGCTGTATCAAGGGCGTTACAGATAAGGGTGCCAACAGCTAAGGCAGTGTCAATGCGGTTGCAGCCGATATTTGCCCTGTATTTGGGTAGCAGATAGTTTTGAATGTTGTCGAGAGTCAGTTTCAGGCCGTATTTATGCATCTGGTTGTCAATCAGTTCCATGTTGTCGGCAGCCTCAGCCCAGCGATGGGCGGAAACAAGATAGGTGATTGATTCGACCTTTCCGCCGTCTGTCTTCGCATACTTTGTCTGCATGGCCTCCGAGTAGGCGAGCGAGGCCTCCCGTTTGCGTCCTAAACCCTCTAAGGCGCAGGCCCGGTAAAGGTTCAGTCGGGTCGATTGCTTATCTAAAAACTCCTCTTTGGCATTGGGAAGTTGGCGGTAGCGGTCCAGCAGTTCGTTGAAGTGCTCTGACCAGTCGTACGCTTCTTGGTAATAGCCCGCGAGCATCAGGTTGTCGGTAATGGTGATGACACCAATAATGGCAGTGGTATAGTTGGCCATATTGTTGTCTTTGTCTATCAATTGCAAATACTTCTGGTAAGAGCGCGCATAGTTGGCCATTGCCTCTTTGGGCCTTCCTGACTTCAGTTGACAGCAGGCTATCGATATTTGAAGATTTACATAGTCGGTACTCATGTCGCCACCATGTTTCTCCAAGGCTTTCAGGACGGGCATGCAGATAGACATGGTCGTTTCATTGTCGCCTCTAAGCAGCATCATGCTGGCCAGTCGGTTGGCAGACATGCCATAGTATTTCCAATCCTCTTCCGACTTCACCTCGCAAGTCAGCGCCTTCTTCCATTGGTTCTCAGCCTGTCGTGTCATTTGTTGACGTGAATAGGCATAGCCGCGCCAATAATAGGCTTTGATATTGGAAAGCGTGCCTGCCGTCTCCGCTTCATCGGCCAGAATGAGTATTTGCTGGTAGTCGTGCTGTTGATGGGCATGGTCGATAAGACTGTCAATACGTAACTCTTTCTTGCTTTCCATTCTCGCTTCATCGCACGATGTGAAGGTGGTCAAAGAGCATACGGCAATGAGCATGAGGGCATGTGATTTTGTCTTGTCCCGTTTGCCCAAATAGTGCTTTGCTGCAAAATAGGCGACGGCTATAAGTACGAGGGCGAGGATGCCAAAAACGATATAGTGGTTGTACTCCTTGATGGTCTGTTCGAGCTGGTTTTCGGGCACTACGGCATGCAGATACCAACCCATGGCGGCAAGAATGGTGTGCCATGCACCTGCACCAATCGTGGTGTAGAGCAGGAACTTCCAGTAGTTCATGCGGGCCAGACCGGCAGGCAGTGAGATGAGGTGGCGGATGCCGGGAATAAGTCGGCCCGTAAGGGTGGCCACGATGCCATGGTCATCGAAATAGCGTTCGCTTTTCTCGACCTTCTCCTGATTGAGCAGGCACATCTTTCCCCAGCGACTGTTGGCAAACTTATAGATGACGGGCCTGCCTACATAAAGAGCTACGAAATAGTTGATGGAAGCACCAATATCGGCGCCAATAGTGGCGAAGAGCACCACAAGCAGAACATTGAGGCTGCCACCGGCTGCATGATAGGCGGCGGGAGCCACAACCAGTTCCGAAGGCACGGGGATAACAGTACTTTCGAGTAGCATCAGCAAGAGGATGGTGCCGTAGTTCAGGTTGCTGAGAAGGGAGGAAAGCATGGGGTAAAATTTTTTCGGTTATTCAATCTTTTATTCTTTCTATCATGTATTTGTAATAGTTCTCAGGTTCAATGTCCTTGGGGAACAGGTGGCTGAGCACCATTTTACATTCATGAGGGTTGATGTCGCAGGCAATCTTCAAGTACTTCAAGTATTCGTCGGGGCGTTGCAGGTCGTGACAGCACAGGGCCATGTAGGCATAGCCCTCAGTGTTGTCTTTCTCGGCAATCAGGAAGTATTTTTGCAGCATTTCGTAGGAGGCTTCCAGAAAATGGTTGTCATAGAGCGATACGATGACACGGAGTAAGGTCTGCGTGATGTTGTCACTGTTCACCACCGCATCGTGGAAATATTTCTCTGCCTCTTCCAGTCGCCCGGCAGCAAGCATGATATGGCCTTTGATGACGAGAATCTGCACGTGGTCACATTCGAGGTCATTGGTCATGTCAAGACAGTTGATGGCCTTGTCGGGTTCGCCTTTCTCACTGTAGGCAAAGGCCAGCTCCTGATAGATGTCGGGCAAGTAGGGGGAGTCGGGTCCGGCCAGTTCTATCGCCTCGTTCAGGCGTTCGATGGCTTCGTCAGCTTGACCGATGTTGATGAGACAAGTGCTTTCGTGCAAGATGGCAAACTCGTCATCAGGTTCTTGTGCCAGATAGCGGCGATAGTATTCCAGTGCCTTCTCATAGTTGTCCAAGCGATAGAGTCCGTTAGCCTTTGCAAAGAGTCCTTCAGGATCGTCGGGATCGATGGCGATGGCATATTCGCTGCTCTCTATGGAATGGCTGTAGTCCTCATTCATGAACTGTGCTGAGGCCAGCGCGTTCCAGTATCGCTTCTGGAAGGGATCGGTATCGATAAGTTCGTTGAACAGCTGTTCTGAATCTTTGTATTTGCCCAGTCCGAAGAGGATGCGGGCCATCAGTTCCTTGAACTCGGGCGAATTTTCAGGCTTGGCACGTGACACCCATTCCATGGCTTTCTCATTGATGCCACAGTCATTGTAGATGTTGGCCACGTCGATGACGTAGTCTTGATACTCCTCAGACGGCACTTTCCGTAATTCTTCGCGGAAATAGTCGTCAGCCTCGTCAATGCGTTCTTCGGCAATGAGTATCTCGCCTCGGTCGTAGATATAGTCGGGCTCGTTCTTCTCGGTAATCTGGTCCAGCAGTTGCCAGGCACGCTGGGTGTTCCCGTCACAGAGAGCCTCGTGAATGCAGTAAGTAAGGGGGGCAATGGCACCGGGCGACAGGCTCAGTGCCAGATTGATGGCTGCCTTTGCCTCTTGTTGGCGGTCAGTCATCTGGTAGTAATCGGCTATTTCGGCCAGCTCGTCGGCATCCAAGAACACAGGTTGCCCCGTGTTCACGGCCTTTTCGTATTCCGCGAGCAACTCGCGAAACTCGTCGCTGTCAAAATATTCGTCACTCATTACTTCTTCCAGGTGTCTTTCAGCCCTACGGTCTTGTTGAACACGGGATGGTCTGCTGTTGAGTCAGGATCGACGTTGAAATAGCCGATGCGCTGGAACTGCAGGTAGCTCAAAGGCTTCATCGTGGCGGCAAAAGGCTCAATGTAGCAGCCACGGATGACATGGAGCGAGTCTGGATTGATGATCTGCTTCATGGCCGTCACGGCATCGCACTGCTGCTCGTCGCGGATGGCGGCCATGTCGTCGCGTGGGTTCTCCACTTTCCACAGACGGTCGTACAGGCGCACCTCGGCCTCTACAGCATGTTGGCAGCTTACCCAATGGAGTGTCTTGCCCTTGATCTTACGGTCGGCACCGGGCAGACCGCTGCGCGTTTCGGGGTCGTAGGTGCAGTAGATGGTGGTGACGCGCCCCTCGCTGTCCTTGTCGCAGGGGTGCTCCTCGTTGCACTTGATAATGTAGGCGTTCTTTAACCTGACTTCTTTGCCGGGAGCCAACCGCATGAACTTCTTCTCGGCCACCTCCTGGAAGTCATCGCGCTCTATCCACAGTTCACGACCGAATTCCACGGTGTGTGTACCGTCGGACTCGTTCTCAGGGTTATTCACTGCTGTCAGCTGTTCTGTCTGCCCTTCGGGATAGTTGGTGATGACCACTTTCACAGGGTCGAGCACAGCCGATACGCGGATGGCGCGGCTGTTCAGGTCGTCGCGCACCACGCTTTCCAAGAGAGCCATGTCGTTCAAGGCATCGAGCTTGGTGTAGCCGATCTTGTCGATGAACTTCACAATGCTTTCCGGTGAGTAGCCACGACGGCGGAAACCGCAGATGGTCGGCATACGGGGGTCGTCCCATCCGCTCACCATTCCGTTCTGTACCAGAGCCAGCAGGTTGCGCTTCGACATCAGCGTGTAGTTCAGATTCAGCTTGTTGAACTCCGTCTGTCTTGGGCCTTGATACCCACCCCCTGCCCCTCCCGAGGGGAGGGAAGTTTGATTACACTTATCCAGTGTAGAACTATCTAAGCCCCCCTCACCTTGGGAGGGGTTGGGGGTGGGTTTTGTCTCCAGCCATTCACGCATCCATCCCACGAACAGGTCGTAGAGGGGACGGTGTTCCACAAACTCAAGGGTGCAGAGCGAGTGGGTGACCCCCTCCAAGTAGTCGCACTGACCATGAGTGAAATCGTACATGGGGTAGGCGTTCCACTTTGAGCCCGTCTTCACATGGGGAATGTTCAGCACGCGGTAGATAAGTGGGTCGCGGAACAGCATGTTCGGATGAGCCATGTCGATCTTGGCACGAAGGACAAGCGTTCCCGGCTCGCACTTGCCACTGTTCATGAACTCGAACAGGCGAAGGTTCTCCTCTATGGGACGATCGCGGAAGGGCGAGTTGGTTCCGGGGCTGGTGGTGGTGCCCTTCTGCTGGGCAATCACCTCGGCGCTCTGCTCGTCAACGTAGGCACGGCCTTGCTTGATGAGCCAAACGGCGAAGTCCCACAACTGCTGGAAATAGTCGCTGGCGTAGTAGACGTTGGCCCACTCATAGCCCAGCCACTTAATGTCCTGTTCTATGTTCTCAATATATTCTGTATCCTCCTTCACGGGGTTCGTGTCGTCGAAGCGCAGGTTGCACACGCCTCCGTATTTTTTTGCCATGCCGAAGTCGATGGCAATAGCCTTGGCGTGTCCTATGTGCAGATAGCCGTTGGGTTCCGGTGGGAAGCGTGTCTGAATACGTCCGCCATTCTTGCCGGCGGCCAGGTCGTCGCGCACAATCTGCTCTACAAAGCTCACTGATTTCTTCTCCTCGCTCTCAGGGGTCAAAACTTTCTCTTCCATATTATAATAATGTGATTTGTTTTCTTTTGGGGTGCAAAGTTACGAAAAAAGCTTGTAACAAAGAAGCAATTTGGGAAATTCTTTACAAGCAAAGCATCAGGCTACACCCTTCTACGGAATTGCATGCAGAAATCTGTGTGGAATGCTGCCATATCAGGATAAAAACAAAAGAAAAACGCCCCAATATGAAGGGCGTTTTTTATTTTCATTAGATGCTAAGCGGCTTCTCTTAGTTTTTCTTGGCTCTCTGGAGTGTTTCGCTTAGTCCACAAGACACATTTTGCTCCTTTAATTTCCAGAGCATTTATGTATTCCTCCTTTATTTCCTTTTCGTCGTCATTGATAAATGCCAGTCCAAGTAACTCCTTTCCAGAGACCTTTTCACGTGTTTCCTTAATGTCATTCCAACTAAACAAGAAATTCGGCACGTTTATCTTATTCAACGTATTAAACGATTTTATTACCATTTCCTTGCCACGGCCTGCTATCTGGAAATCAAATGTAAACTCTAAACCAGTGCTTCCTTTGGTAATGAACTGAGGGGTATAGACTATTTCCTGTTCGTCCAGGAAGTGTCTGACATCTTCCTTGAACAATGCCGCAACCGTGTTCTTTGCCATAACTTCCATATCAGTAATCTCAGATATGGCACAAATCAAATTGTGTTTCTTTTGAGCAAAGTCTTTCGCAGTAGCTGACGTGACAAGTTCGTTACCTTCTTGTTGAATACCATAATTGGTTAGAATAAAGTCCACCCACTCCTTGCGTCTGGGGGAATGTGAAATGGTTACACCAGCAAGTTCCAAATTAGACAATGTCATTCCATCGTCTGACAAATGAATAACACCGCTATTATCCATTTTCATATAAATCTCAATCGGATCGTTAAACATACCTAAGAACGGAGTTGTAACAACACTCCATCCTGTCGTTTCATCAGATCTGCTGATGGTTCTTTCTCTTAACCAATGATAATACTGGTTTATACTTTCATCAATCCAATTCATATCAGCATTGTTTGAACGTTTATATTTGTCTTGACATTGATGATTTTTGCGAACTCCAATATGGCATTCTTTATCGTCTCAGTCTTATCAGCCTCTATTATCTTTGTCTCAATAGAACTATCCGTTATGGGTATAGCCCATGCTAACGGCCTGTATCCATCTACATAGTAATGTATATGACTTTCATTGTCAAACCATCTTCCGACATACGGAAAGAACATCTGTGGTAAATCTTCTTTTGCGATTTGAGGATTCTGATGTGGCCCGTTATAGTCTATACGTAGCAAACCAATATTGCTGTCTTCATCTTGAACATGCAGACTTAGCTTTATCACATTTTTGGCACTTTGGTTAATCCTCCAAAGGAACTCAAAATTTCCTTCTGCCGCATCAATCAAGTGGTAACGTATATCTATTGGGAAATCTTGTTGTAAAGAAACACTATCAACAGGAGAGTTATCTATTAGAATTTTCTTTTCAATCCCAATCAGTAACTGTGCTTGCTCATTTGTGATAGCCATAATGGTGTTTTCTTATTAAGTTGTGTTGGCAAAGGTACATATAATTGTTTACATTTCCAAACTTTTCGTTAAGTAAAGCATCAAAACGCCCCTTTTCTATACCTTCATATTTTTTAGGTAGAATAATAATGGAAAATCTGATTTTATTTTGTATCTTTGCACCAAGTTTAACATAATACTGTACGCCAATGGAAAGATAAAAGACTATAGGACATAAGATAGAACGTCAACTTTTGATTCTTGCATTCTGATAATTGGGGAATTAGATGAATCAATCAAGAACTGAAGTAGATAGTTCACGCCGCTCGGCGTGGGCATTTACTCGTTTAAGATTGATAGGTTATCCCCAATACCTCAGAATGCGTAAACGATGTAGATTGTTCACGCTTTTCTTTTTGTCCCTTGTTGAAGTAAAACTTACTATAGAGAATAACGAATATAAATGCCTATCGCAATATGAAGAAGTCATCTGCACCAACAAAAATACAGTTTTACTTGGTTTCTCCTACTAAGTATGATTGGACGAACGTGGCTAATGACATCGTTAAGGGATGCTATATGCCATACGATAAGGCAAAAGCAATCTATCTATGGCTTGCAGAACACATTCAGTATGATACGAGCCATACCATTTATGATGCCGATACCGCTTGGAAGAAGGGAAAAGGTGTCTGTCAAGCTTATTGCGAACTATTCTATAGATTAGGTTCTGCCTCAGGTATGGATATCAGAATCATTTCAGGCCACGGTAGAGGACGTGAAAATTCCAGGAAAGTCATAGAAGACCATTGTTGGATTGTTGTGAATAAAGACCCATACCC
This sequence comes from uncultured Prevotella sp., assembly GCA_947302435.1. GTDB lineage: Bacteria > Bacteroidota > Bacteroidia > Bacteroidales > Bacteroidaceae > Prevotella. The sequence goes on from CAMYVQ010000033.1 coordinate 16,784, forward strand.
TGCCAAGCCTACTCCATTCCCCGAAGTAATCATCTACGAAAAGGGCCAGGAAGAAACCGCCAATATTCAGATAACCAAAGGTCTGAATCGCTCAAATGCTATACTTATTGAGCCGACGTGGGGAGCTGGAGTAGTAGAAAATGGTAAGTTCGTAAAGAGTGACCATGATATGTCTTGGTTTGACGTGGATCCTTGCTGGATGATTTTCACTCACTATCCAAAGAATCCTCTTGACCAAATGTTGGGTAACTTCGTTCTCTCTTCTGAAGATTATAGACTGTTGCCCTACCTTCATCCGAACTACTCAGAATACGGATTCGAGAGTTCCGACCTGCTGTCCTATTTTATTCATACTGGTTCATTTGACTTTCCCAAAATATACCCCGACTTCGGCAACGTCATAGAGTTTGTCGACATTCCCATTGCAAGCAGGCTTCACCAGAATGAACAATATAGTATCTGTGTGATAAAGAAAAGGGATTGTCATTTGGCTATCGTCAACGGCAAAGATTTTATGGTTGACGATGAACAAGGTTCACAATGGAGGTATGACGGAACAAAATGGATTGTCAATTTCATACCCAAGAGGCACGGAACCTTAACGCTCTCCATCAGAGATGCTGAAAAAGATACCCTCTATCATAGCATTTTAGAATACAAACTATAATTGATACGAACTATGGACGAAAAACAAAAAACAAAACTTATTATGGATGATGTCTTGAAACGGCATTTCTTTAACCTTTACTGTCTGGCTCTCTCTGATGGTTATCTTGACTTCAAAGAGCTACAGACATTGTACGACATTGGTGTTGAGCGTGGAATTACGCCCGAACAAATCAACCAATGCGTTCTGACGGCAAACATCACCCCTCAAGTACCTCAAACAATTGCTGAGAAGGTGGAATGTCTCTATGACCTTACCAGAATGGCCTGGGCAGATGGAAAGATAGCACAAGAGGAACGTGACATCATCAAGAAGTGCGTCATCCGCTATGGCTTCTTGTCTGAGAATGCGACAGGTATTGTCGATTATTTTATCGAAAGCGTAAAAGAGAACAAATCTAAAACAGACATACTCAATGAAATTAATGGATAAGTTAAACGGCAGTTCTATCAAGAACTTGTTCGCTACAAGACCAGAGCCGGAGTCTTTACAGGAAGATGAACCTTCATTACCTCAAAACGTTATTAAAATTGGTGACCATGCCAGAAAATCCGGCGAAACATACAATCAATACGGCTTCCGTGTGGCTGGTCTTTCTGAAGGAAACAGGCATACTTTGACCGCTTGTCTACAGTCTGTCTGCTGGGGAATCAGAAAAGAACAAGAAATGGATGACGACCTGCAACAGGAACTCCAGAAAAAACTTTCGGCAAAGAAAGTGGAACTCGAAACTGACCGTAAGAATAAAGAAGAAGAACTTGAAGCCTCCAAGGAGAAGCAGCAAGACTTGGCGGCTGACATACAGAGTCAGAAAAACAAGCTGGCTGACCTTGAAGACAGTCGGTACAAGAGGAATCGCGATGCATGGATTACCTTAGTCATAAGTACTGTATTACTCATTCCCTTTACCATCTATTTCTTCATTTTCTACAGTTCCGTAGCCTACTCTGCATTTTTCAAAGTGTTTGACACTAATTCATTAGGTAGCGATGGAAATTTTAAATTATCTGAAGCCGTATTAGATGCGGCTGCATTTCCAAATGCGTGGGCAGATGGTTGGGGTGAGTTGCTCTTCATTCTTTGCATGCCCATCATCTTCCTTGCCTTCGGATTTATATTGAATCGTTGGGAAAGAGAAAACGGACGGCTCAAGTACTTTAAAATACCTGCTCTTATAGTTGTTGCGTTTATTTTTGACTCGTTATTGGCTTTCGCCATTTGTAAGAAGATCTATAACTTAGACACTATGATGTCATTGGAATCACGACCAGATTATAGTATTCCATTGGCAATACAAGATCCGCAATTCTGGATGATTATTTGCCTTGGCTTCGTGTCTTATCTTCTATGGGGCTTCGTATTTAGCTATTTTGTGAAAGCTTGGGAAAACCTTGACCTCAACCAGATTCGCAAAAAAGAGATTGAGGATAAAATAGCTAAACTTCAGAAAGACCTTGATACAGAGAAAGCCAATGGGACTAATTTGAGATGCCAAATTTCAGCAATCGGTCCCAAGATAATGGAAATAGATACTCAGATGAGCGTGAGCGCAAGATATGATCTTGCAAAAATCAGACTCGAACTTCATAATTTCTTCGCTGGATGGCAGACTTATTTAGCAGGAATGCACAAGTCTGAAATAGAGAAACAAGATGCAACAGACCTCTTTAACAAGATGATAGAAACCATAAAAGTAATTGATTAAAATAGTTTTCATTATGAATACCAAGATATTCCTTTCTCCAATTGTGCTTCTCATCATAGCATTAACAATTCTTACTGCATGCAGCGATGGTAAAAAAAATGGTTCAAGCAGTAGCGATAATAAAACAGCAACCGTTCAATCCAACAAACCGTTGAACATTTCAATCTACCTTGACCTCTCCGACCGATTGGAAAGGCAGATGGTTCCATCCCAGAAAGACAGGGATATAGAAATCGTTAACTATTTAACAGAAGTTGTAAAAAATCATGCTGTAGCTCAGAAAATTCTTCCCTCGCGTGACCGAATTAAGGTGTTCTTCTATCCCACACCCAACGACTCGAAGATAGCACTGCTGTCTCAAGACCTTGAAATGGATTTGAGCAGGGTTCAGCCAGCCGAAAAAAAGCAGATATTGTTGGATTTTCAGGAAAAATTCAATACAAGTCTTACAAAGATCTATGAAGCAACCATGCAGGACAAAAACTGGATAGGCAGCGATATATGGGGATTTTTCAAGAAACAAGTGGATACATATTGCATCAGAGAGGATGCCCGCAACATCATAGTAATCTTGACGGATGGATATTTGTTCTATGCGCCCAACAAGCAGAAAGACGGCAACAATTACAGCTATATCCTACCACAGACACTTTCCAATCCGAACTCTGGATTAATCGTTTCAAGGCAAGGTCTTGAAAATCTTGAAGTCCTATTACTTGAAGTTAATCCTTACGATCCTAAGCATCAAGACCAAATGGAAACAATACTGCAGAATTGGTTCAGAAACATGGGAGTACAAAAGATGTATGTTGGTGAGACAGACCAACCGTCTAACACAAGGTTGATTATAGATAAGTTCATGAAATAATCATCAACTTGAGGACAGGTTTTGAGTTACCCACTAATTCAAAATGACCTTCTACAGTTTGCCACGGCTAAGATGGTGTACGCATCGAAGGACAAGAGCCGCTACGTCGAAGAGCTGTCGAAAAAAGACTGCGAGAAGTGGCAGCAATCTAAGCATCTATATTCTCTGCAAAGAAACGAGAGGTTGGTTTGCCCCTCGTTTTTTTGCACCGAAATAAGACTCTATTTGAATAAGTCCTTCAGCGTTACTACATTTTGGAATATACTACTATAATCAACTAAGTATTAATCCAAGAATGTATCAAAGATTTTGGAATAATAGGCATATTGTGTGTTACTTTATCCGTATTTCACACTTGACATTATTTATGTGTGCAAATTTAATCAAAATTTCGAGGATATGATGATTCTTGGACTTAAATTAAGAAAAAGAATGTAAAGATTCTTCATAGAAAATCGTGTCGTCTGTGAGAGACGTTTCAGGGAAAAGTTGGTCGTTTTCTTACCATTGGAGTCTTGTTTTGTGGTTGTGCGGATGGCTTTTATAGGCAACTTTTGTCGGTTCCTTTTGTCATTTATATGAAATGGTACCAACGGAAATGAAAAATACGATGGCGATTTTTTATCCTTACGATGAAAACGAATATTAATCAGACCATCGTCAGATAGGGATTACATGACCATCTAACATGGATTGTCATACGAAACAATATGTATGTCGGTAAGAAAGAATATTGATTGTGATGAGAAACCATATCAACAGCCATGAAATGGGTTAATGGATGAAGGATATGTGACAACGGTTCTGATTTATCCTAAAAAAGTGAACGGGAACCCATTCTGTGATTGTTGTGCAAATCTCAAGGGACTGAATGTAGGAATTGTTCATGGAAAAAATCGACAGATTGTGTTAAAAAGGTCGATAAAACAGGTTCTTTAGTGAAGAAAATTTTAAAACATGCTATATAACATGTAAAAATATTTTGTAGATTGACATAAATCAATTAATTTTGCACTTGTTATCCTGAATACAATCTTTTTACCTTAAAAAGACTAATACCTATTGAGACAAATGCTCTGCGCTGTGAAGCGCGGGGCATTTTCGTTTTTCATAGCATTAGAGAATCGGAAGTGTGTGCTATTTGATGCCCCGTTCGTTGAGTGCGCGGGCATAGCGTTCGGCATTACGCTGGTGCTCTTTATAGGTGACGGCAAAATTGTGGGTGCCGGAAAAGTCCTCCTTGGCACACATATAGAGGAATTTGTGGTCGACGCGGTTGAGTACGGCATCGATGCCTTTGATGCTGGCCACCTTGATAGGGCCAGGAGGCAGACCTACGTATTTGTAGGTGTTGTAGGGGCTGTCTGTGTTGAGCATGTTGTAGAGGATGCGACGGATGGCGAAGTCGCCCAAGGCGAATTTCACTGTGGGATCGGCCTGTAGGGGCATGCCTTGTTTCAGGCGGTTCAGGTACATGCCGGCTATCATGGGTTTCTCGGCGGTGTTGGCCGTCTCCTCGTCAATGATGCTGGCCAGGGTGCATACCTCGGTGGGGGTCAGTCCGATGGCTTCGGCCTTGTGCAGTCGCTCGTAGTTCCAGAATGCTTTGTGCTCACGCTTCATGCGGTCCATGCATGTCTCTATGCTCATGTTCCAATAGACCTCGTAGGTGTTGGGCACGAAGAGGGCAGGGATGGTCTGTGGCGTATAGTCATACTTGGCGCAAAAGGTGGAGTCGGCCAGTGCGTTGTAGAGGCTGGCGCTGTCGAGCATCAGCTTGCGTCCGAGCACACCGGCTAACAGCTGCATGGTACGGCTTTCGGGAATGGTAAGCATCATGGGAGCCTGCTGTCCGTCTTTCAGTCGGTGGAAAACGCTGATCACACCGTCGTCAGGGTGGATGGCATATCGTCCTGTACGGATGGCCTCGTCGTAGCCGCTATGGCGCATCAGCGTGCTCAGTGCGGTCATGCCGTGGCGTGAGCCGATGGGATCCAGTTTACAATAGACGGAGTCGATGTCGTCGTCGTCGTCGATGTAGATGTATGTGGTTTCAGTGTTATGGGTGAAACCTGTGAAGAAATAGTAGTAGAGCAGGCAGATCAGGCCTGCCAGACAGATGATGGCTGGCAGGAGGTAGACCTTCTTGTCGCTGAGTATGTTCTTTTTCATAGAATGGGGGTCATTGTCTTTTTTGCGTCATACAAGGCAGTGTGACAGCCTGTGTGATGATGCTGTCGGCAATGTCTGGATTGCTTTTCCGATTGCCGTTGAGAATGTCGAGAACCTTGATGAGGGCTGGGCGGCCGCCTCCTGTCTTGAGTACATGGATGTAACAAAGGTTTTGCAGGCCGATGCTCTCGGAAATGATGTCGAGGTCGGTGACTGCAAGTCCTGAGAGGGCGAGCTGGTAGGCATCTTCGGCATTTTCGACGGTGAAACGCTCCACGTCGCCCAATGTCTCCAACTGGAAATACTCCAGCACACGAAGGAACGGCATCAACGGGGCGGGGAAGATCTCTGCCTGGTTGACAGCGGCAATGCGCTGGTTCAGACGGTCGAAGGGGCGCAGTTCGAGATAGCTGCGGAAAGTGTTGATGTTAAGGGGAACTTCGTCGAGCTGACCGGAGGACACGAGTGTCTGCACCTGTCGGGTGTATTCGGTCATGTTGGCACGCAGGCGGCTGAACTCGTCGTCGATGAGTTCGAGCATACCGGCCAGACGGCTGAACTGCCGGCGGTATTCGGGGGGGAGATGCACCACGCCCTTGTAGCCGATGTCGTGCTCGATGGTCGACCACACATGCTGCAGGGCTGTGCGCATCTGCACTTCGAAGCGGATGGTGTTCAGTTCGGGAGCCTCAGGATCGTTGATAATCCGTTTGGGCAGTCGGCAGATGAAGTGGAGCGAGTTGTAGCCGAAACTGTTCAGCTGGTGCATCTTTCGCTTGTCGACCGATTCGTCCCAGTCGATGCTGAGTGTCTTTCTGACAAGCGCAGCCACCTTGTCGACCTCGTCGGTATAGAATGTAATGATTCGTATGCCTACGAGGTCGGTGATGTCGTCGATGGTTTTGTAGTTGGCACCTTTCAGTTCCAGTTTGCCTTCAAGGGACTTCTCTGCCTTCACCCGATGTTCAATGGCCGTGACATAGATTCCCTGTTGGGACAGGATATTGCTGAGGTGTTTGCTTGCCACCTCGTTGAGTCGCTCCAGCAGCGGCAGCCTCTGGCGGTATTCCGCCATCAGCTTTTCGCAGTGTGCATCCAGTATGGGCATGGCGCTTTCTCTTTTTACTTGAACTCAAACAGATTGATGAATCCTGTCATGGCGAACACGTTGCGGATCTCCTCGGTGATGCCCTTGATGTAGACCTTGCTGCCCTTGGCCTTGGCGTTCTTCAGCACGCTGAGGAACAGGCGCAGGCCGCTTGACGAGATATAACCCATCTTGGTGCAGTCGAGGATGATGTCGTGACCCTCACATTCGTTCAGCTGTTGCATGTCTTTCTCCACACTGATGGATGCAGCCGTGTCGAGTCGGCCTTCCAAATACATCACGTAATCGTTGTTCTCTTCTTTGAATTTTGTTTTCATATTCTTTATGGTGTTATTATGATTAGTTGTTCTTTGTCAGGATTTTTCGCAGTGTCAGGATGTTCTTCCCGTCGGTCCGCTCATAGTTGATGGAACTCATGAGCTGTCTCACCAAATAGATGCCTAAGCCGCCGATGGGGCGGTCTTCTAATGAAAGAGTGGTGTCGGCTTCCTCCTTGGCAGTCGGGTCAAACGGTCTGCCACTGTCTGTGATTGTGAATTTCAGGCATTTCTCATTGCACTCTGCCTCGATGAGAATCTCGCCCTTCTTGTCAGGTGGGTAGGCATAGTCCATCACATTGACAACAGCCTCTTCTATCGCGAGGTTCATCTGCATGGTCATGGACATGTCGAACTCCATCGCTTCGCAGACTTCGTCGACGAAACCTGCCAGCAGGGGAACTTCCTGGACATTGTTGGTCAGCGTGAGTGACTTCTTGAAGCGGATGTTGAGTTGCTGCTTTGTATATTGGATGGCCAGCAGGGTCAGGTCGTCGCTCTGTTCGGCATTCCCCACGAACCCATGCACCGCTTTCACCACATCCTCAATATACGACTGTGGCTTCAATGGCCCTTGCTTCAAGGCATTGGCCGTGAAGTCTATAACGCGCTGCCTGCCGAACAGGGTGTGCTCCGTGTTTTCAGCTTCCGTCAGTCCATCGGTAAACAGGAAGAGGACAGACATCGGGTCGATGGTCGTTTCTTGCATGTGGAATTTCCAGTCGGAAACGATGCCGATGGGCAGGTTGGAGTCAACGGCGAGGGTGATGATCTGATGTTCGGTATCCGCTTCTTGGGCATGGGTTGGCTGCGAGATGACCATCGGTGCTTCGTGCCCTGCGTTGCAATATCGCAAATGTCCAGTAGGCAAGTCGAGAACTCCGATGAAGAGTGTCACAAACATGTCCGACTCGTTTTGCGTCGACATTTGCTCGTTGATCCCGGTCATGATTTTTGCCGGCTGGCTCTCATGGGCTAACAAAGTTCTGAACAAAGTCCTTGTGACGGCCATCATCTGTGCGGCAGGCATTCCTTTGCCCGACACGTCGCCAATGCAGAAGAACAGTTTTTCGTCGCGGATACAGAAGTCGTACAAGTCGCCGCCCATCTCCTTGGCAGGGATTAGCAATCCGTAGATGTCAACGTCGTCGCGTTCGGGGTAGGGGGGGGACTCTTTCGGCAGCATAGACCTCTGAATGTCGCTGGCCACTTTCAGCTCGCTTTCAATGGAGCCCTTGTGGGTCTCTGCCAGCAGCTTCGTGGGCCATAGGATGGTCGTGCGTGTAGCAACAGAATGATTGAGTGCATTCAGAAGTTTCATGTGTGGTTCTGTGCTGTTAATCGTCGGCAAAGTTACGAAAAAACAAGAGAAATGCAAAAAGAAAACAGCCATAAATGGCTATTTCGGGCAAAAAGGAATGGCAAAATTGGTTAAATCGGTACATTTTTTCGTTTCTTAAATAAAATTTCCGTAATTTTGCGACGTACTACGCACAGGCTTGCCTGCAATCCTAAAAAAGACAATGACCAAGCTACCTGACATATTCCAGCGATTACGCCTCACAACGACGCGCTCGAAATCGAGTGTGGCCCTCATTGTGATTGCCGGTCTTGTCATTGAGGTGATGACGGCCACGATGTACTGGTTTGCAAGCCGTGGCATCCGCGAGGAGGTGAAGCACCGCGCCGAGAGTGAGCTGAAAGTGAAGAGCTTGGAGATCAAGAACGTGATGACCGCCGTGGAGTCTGCCGTGGACAACAGCGTGTGGGCAGTAGAGCAGCAGCTCGACCAGCCCGACTCGCTCATCAACATTGCCAGCCGTCTGGCGAAGCAGAACAGCACCATCGTGGGCGCAGGCCTGCTCTTCGTGGCCGACTATTATCCCGAAAAGGGGCACTGGTTTGAACCCTACGCGGCCAAGCGCGAGAACGGCATCATCGAGACTTCGCAAATCGGGGGAGCCGACCACGACTATCTCAAGGCCGACTGGTACCATAAGGCCATCAACAAGGGGCGTGGCTACTGGAGCGACCCCTACTACGACGAGGCCGGGGCCAAGGCGATGCTCTGCTCCTACTTTCTTCCTGTGCGCGACAAGAAGGGGCGCATTGTTGCCCTGCTGGCCGCCGACGTGTCGCTCGACTGGCTCTCTTCCATTGTCAACGCACGGCAGATCTATCCCTCCAGCTTCAATGTCATGATTTCGCGCACGGGACAGCTGATGGCCTGCCCTGCTGAGAGTCTCGTCATACATCACACCATTCAGGAGGCGACCCAACGCATTGAGGACACGACGGCCAACTACATCAACAGGCAGATGATGGCCGGCGAGAGCGGCCACGCCGACCTCATCGACGCGAACGGTGAGAGGAAATACATCTTCTATGCCCCCGTGGAAGGCGATGCCGGATGGTCGATGGCAGTTGTCTGCAAGGACAGCGAAATCTTCCACGACCTGCGGAAAGTGGGCTACAATCTCCAGATACAGATGCTGATCGGACTTCTGCTGATGGGCTACATCATCTGGCGCTCCATCCGCAATGCGAACCGCTTGGAGGCTACCCAAAGCCAGAAGGCTGCCATGGAGAATGAGCTTCACATTGCCAACGCTATTCAGGTCTCACTGCTCCCCAAGCCGTTTGGAGCCGATTCGGACCATTGCAATGACCTGGACATCTGCGCTTCGCTGACCCCTGCCCGACAAGTGGGTGGCGACCTCTACGACTACCATATCCGCGACGAGAAACTGTTCTTCTGCATCGGCGATGTCAGCGGAAAGGGAGTTCCGGCCTCTCTCGTCATGGCAGTCACACGCACCCTCTTCCGCAGTGTCACTGCCCACGAATCGCGCCCCAACCGCATTCTCTCGGCCATCAACAACACGCTTTCCGAGGACAATCCCGACAATATGTTTGTGACCCTGTTCGTAGGAGTCCTCGACTTGCCCACGGGACGTTTGCGGTATGCTAACGCAGGCCATGAAGCCCCTGTGTGCATCAACAAGCCGTGCAAGGACGACACTGCTGCCAATGCCGTCGAGAAACTGACGGTCGACCCCAATATCCCCCTTGGCACGATGTCGGGTTGGGAGTTCACCCACCAAGAGACGACCCTCACCTACGACAGCATGCTCTTCCTCTACACCGACGGACTGACCGAGGCCACCAACCCCGACGGACAGATGTTCGGCAGGCAGGGCATGATGGAGGCACTCGCCGCCGACAGTGCAGGTGCCATTGTAGATAAGATGAAGAAGGCAGTGAACGTCTTCACTGACGGGGCAGAGCAACATGACGACCTGACGATGCTGGCCATCCATTACACCCGTCAGCAGTACGTCCCCATTTTCCACGAAAGCATCGTTCTGCCCAACGACGTGCAAACCATCCCCCAGCTTGCCGACTTCGTGGAGAAGGTCTGCCAGACACTTAACTTGGACATGAGTCTGACCATGCAGATGAACCTTGCCGTGGAGGAAGCAGTGGTCAACGTGATGAACTATGCCTACCCGAAAAACACGCTCGGCGAGGTGATGATTGAGGCGACGGCCAACAAGAACCGCCTGAAGTTCACCATCAGCGACAGCGGCGTGCCCTTCGACCCGACAGCCCAGCCCAAAGCCGACACCACGCTTGCTGCCGAAGACAGACCCATCGGCGGTCTGGGCATCTACCTCGTGCGGCACTACATGGACTCTATCAACTACGAGCGGCAGGAAGGACGCAACGTCCTCACGCTCCGCAAACGTCTAATAATAAATAAGGTGTAAACAGAAACCAATATGAATACAACTGTTACTGAACAAAACGGAAAGTTGATTGCCAAGCTCGAAGGCTCGCTCGATACTGCCGCCGCCGAGCAGACCGCACAGCAACTCAGCCCACTGCAGAAATGTGAGGGACGCGATATCGTGATCGACTGTACGGGCCTCACCTATATCTCCAGCTCCGGCTTGCGCATCTTCCTTTCCATCCGCAAGAATGCAGCCATCGTGGGCAGCCACGTCACGCTCACAGGCATCAGCGACAACATTCGCGACGTGCTGATTACCACAGGTTTCCACAATCTCTTCACCATCGAATAAACTGTACACTGACACAGAATGACAGACATCATATTATCCAGCCTTATCAGCCTGTTCGCCCTCTTCGGGAACGAACGGAACGTGGACGACGAGCGAGCCAAGGAGATGCTCATCAGCTATTTGCATCACCACTTCGGCATTCGCAACACCGACATCTATGTAGACCTGTACAGTGACATGCGCACTGCCTACGAGATGGCTGAAAACCTGGACAGTGAAAACACGGTGACTGCCATCTGCACCGAGCTGAACGCCCGGATTCAGACCAAGGAGAAGGCGCTGCTGCTGTTGCGACTGATGGAGTTCTGCGGCTACGAGGATGCAGGAACCCACAGCATCTTCAAAATCATGGCGAAGGAGTTCCACATCAGTAAAGAGGACTTCCAGAACTTCGTGGACTTCGTGCGTGGAAAATCGTCGGCCTACGTGCTGCTGCTCCGCCCCAAGGGTTTCAACGGACAGCTGAAGACCCTGATAGACCCTGTGTCGAAGATGCTCATCTTCACCTATACCGGTACCGACACCGTGATGCTCAACGATGTCCCTATCCTGTCGGGTGTCTATCAGATTTGGCAGCAGAGCAGTGTCCTGAAAGGCAGTCTCAGCGGAAAGCCCCTCTACTACTCCACCATCATCGATGCCTACAACAAGGCACGCGGCAAGGTAGTGGTCAAGAAGAATGATGTGGAGTTCTGCGGACGCAATATCAACTTCCGCTTCCCCAACAGCGAGAATGGCATGCACGACCTGAGCTTCACCCTCCACAACGGCGAACTGCTCGCCATCATGGGCGGTTCGGGTACCGGTAAGACCACCCTGCTCTCCCTGTTGAACGGCACACTGAAGCCACAGGAAGGCACTATTACCATCAACGGACACGACATCTCGGACCCACAGGCGAAGGCACTGATCGGCTTCGTGCCACAAGACGACCTGCTCATCGAGGAGCTTACCGTCTATGAGAACCTTTGGTTTACCGCCAAGCTCTGCTTTGCCGGCATGTCGGACGAGAAGCTCGACCAACGGGTGATGAAGACCCTCAAGGACTTGGGACTTGACGCGGTGAAAGACCTGAAAGTGGGTTCCGCCATCAACAAATATATCTCTGGCGGACAGCGCAAGAGACTCAACATTGCCTTGGAACTGATTCGCGAGCCTGCCGTGCTGTTCCTCGACGAGCCTACGTCGGGACTCTCGTCGGCCGATACCGAGAAGGTCATCAACCTGCTGAAAGAGCAGACCTACAAAGGCAAGCTCA
>CAMYVQ010000034.1 GCA_947302435.1 uncultured Prevotella sp.
AGTCAGGGCGCTCTTGAAATGATTGAGAAGATTGGCGCACAGAACTGGCTGATAATGCAAATGTAAGCTAACTGAAAACAGATAATTGAAAATTATGAAGGAGAAGGTATTACAGGCCATGCGTGAGTTCGGTGCTCCCGTGAACGCTGGCAAGATTGCGGAGATCACAGGTATTGACCGCAAAGAAGTGGACAAGGCTTTTGCCGAGTTGAAGAAGGAAGGTGCGATTGTGTCACCCGTCCGTTGCAAGTGGCAGCCCGCTTGAGACTCGATCTGTGGTCGCTTGCCTCGGCAAGAATCTCTCATGGCATCGACAGGTGCATCTGCACCGCGACGCAAATAAATTTTTTCTTCACGGGGAGGGTCTCGGCTCTCCCCTTTCTAATCCTAAAACAAAAGACGATTATGACAAAGTTCAAATGCCCCTGCAAATACACCTACGACCCTGAAAAGGGCGACCCCAAGCAGAACATCCCTCCCGGCACTCCCTTTGAGGAACTGCCCGACACATGGCGCTGCCCCCGCTGCAAACGTAAAAAAGAGAAATTTGTACCAGTAGAAGAATAACCAAACAAACATCATTATGGAAATCAAAGCAGTAAAATTCCGCAAAGACGGATTCTATACTCAGCCCTTCGTGTTCGGAGGCGAGGAAGGGAAAGAGAAATTTGATAAGAACGTCCGCTATCGCGGGAGTCTGCAGAACTACCTGATTGATACTGGCAGCGAGGTGATTCTGGTAGATACTGGCTTGCCTGCAGGGACTCCCGAGGAAGTTCCCAATGAAGATTCACTCATCTACACCGGCAAGGACATCTGCAGCTATATGGATGCCTTCAAGGCCCTCGGCTACAAGCCTGAACAGGTGACGAAGATTCTGGTTACGCACAAGCATGCTGACCACACCGGCGAACTGAAAAGTTTCCCCAATGCGAAAATCTATGTGAACGAAGAGGAGATGGATGCCGCTGAGTTGCAGGGACTGACGAACCTCGTCCCCGTCAGCTATACCGATGGAGCCTACTACAACTTCCCCGAAAGCCAAAAGATAGCCGACGGTATCTACTACATCAAGGCCAAGGGTCACACCAAGGGCAACAGCATCATCGTGGTGGAGATGGACGGACTGTTCTACATGATTCACGGCGACATCACCTACGTTGATGAGGCTCTTTACGAGGACAAGTTGTCGGTGGTCTTTGACGACCTGCCAGCTGCCCGCGAGACGCAGAACCGCATCCGTGAGTTTATCCGCAATCATCCCACCGTCTATTGTAGCACCCACACGCCACAGGGCTATGAGAACCTGGAGGCCAAGCGCGTGATGGACTTGGATAATCCCGTGCCGACCATTCTGGCCGAAATAGATTTCTCCAAGCAGAAAGCCTCCGGCAAGTATGTCTGTTCAATTTGCGGCTATGTCTATGATCCCGCAGAGCACGATGGCGTAGCCTTCGAAGACCTGCCTGATGACTGGCGTTGTCCCCGTTGCAAGCAGCCGAAGGAGAAATTCAATAAAGCGTAATATAGGAGAGTTTCGGCTCTCCTTTTGCAATTAACAGGATTTAGGTATAACGATTCAAAGAAAAGTATTAATTTTGCTCACGATGACGACGACATTAATTATAGGACTGCTGATTCCGCTGCTGGGCACGATTCTCGGCTCGGCCTTCGTGTTCTTCATGAAAGACGAAATGTCGCCTCGATTACAGAAGTCACTACTGGGCTTCGCTTCGGGCGTGATGGTAGCCGCATCGGTGTGGTCGCTGCTGATTCCCGCAATGGAGATGACCTCAATAGATAATATGGATAATGAGGCTAAAGTGTGGGCTGTGTTCCCCGCTGCCATAGGTTTTCTGTTGGGCATGGGATTCCTGTTGCTCATCGATGAACTGACACCGCACCTGCATATCGGTACAGATAAGCCAGAGGGTATGCGCTCGCACCTGTCGAAGACTGCCATGCTGGCCCTGGCCGTGACCATCCATAACCTGCCTGAAGGCATGGCCGTAGGCGTGGTCTTTGCAGGTGCAGAAAGCGGCATCTCGAACATTTCGTTAGCCAGTGCCGTTGCAGTCTCTTTGGGTATCGCCATTCAGAATATTCCAGAGGGTGCCATTATCTCCATGCCCATGAGAGCTGCAGGCAATAGTCGTTGGAAATCCTTTCTCATCGGTTCGTTAAGCGGTGCCGTTGAGCCTGTGGGAGCTGTAGCCGTTATGCTATTAGCCTCGCTGCTGATGCCCGTTCTCCCCTACATGCTCGCCTTTGCCGCTGGTGCCATGTTCTATGTGGTGGTCGAGGAACTGATACCCGAAGCCTCTAATGGCCAACACAGTAATCTCAGCACCATCGGCTTTGCTATCGGATTTGTCCTGATGATGGTACTTGATGTGGTAATGGGATAAGATTCTTCTCGACGAGATTGGTCAGTTCCACGAACTGCGAGATGGTAAGCTGTTCGGGGCGGAGGGTGAGCAGCGAAGCGTGAAGCGTGAAGATCGAAGAGTCAGTAGGCAGCAACTGTCGCAGGGAGACTCGGAGCATCTTGCGACGCTGGTTGAAGGTGGTCTTCACCACGCGCTTGAACAGTTGCTCGTCGCAACCTAAATGCTGCACCTCGTTGCGCGTCATGCGGATGACGGCACTTTGCACCTTGGGCGGTGGATTGAATACCGAAGGCTCGACCGTGAATAGGTATTCGACATTGTACCACGCCTGAATGAGCACCGAGAGGATGCCGTATGTCTTTGAGCCGGGCTGTGCAGCCATGCGCAAGGCCACCTCACGCTGAATCATGCCCGTGCAACAGGGAATGAGGTCGCGGTTGTCGAGCATCTTGAAGAAAATCTGGGAAGAGATGTCGTAAGGATAGTTGCCCGTGAGCACGAACTGTCCTCCGTCGAAGAGCGAGTGCAAGTCCATGCGCAGAAAGTCGCCTTCAATGATTTGAGAATGCTTGCTTTCCTCTTTTCTAAACAGGGTTTCTTTCAGGTATGCCACACTCTCACGGTCGATCTCCACAACCTTCAACAAACGGTCTTTCTCCACCAAGAACTGTGTCATCACACCCATGCCTGGACCTACTTCCAAAACGGGAAGATCAGGGAAAGGTTCATCAACAGTGTCAGCGATACGACGGGCTATCGACAAGTCGGTCAGGAAGTGCTGACCGAGGTTCTTCTTGGGTCTTACTTGTTTCATATTTGCATCCTCGTCAATCTGGTCATTCGTAATGTCTGATTCTCACATCGATGCCGTCACCTTGGAGCAGGGCGGGAAGGCCGCTTACATCAGTCTGGCCGTAATGATAGGGGAAGAGCACTTTGGGTTTAACTATTCTTGCAGCCTTTACCAACTGTTCGGTCGTCATTGTATAGGGTTGGTTGCATGGTAGGAAAGCGATGTCGATATCCTTGATAGATTCCATCTCGGGAATATCCTCCGTGTCACCGGCTATATAGATTCTCAAGCCATCGATGGTCAGGACATAGCCGTTGTCACGTCCCTTGGGGTGGAACTGAAGATGTCCTTCCGTCGTATTGTAGGCAGGAACAGCCTCCACGGTGAAATCATCAGCAATCTGTATCTTGTCACCGTTTGCCATGACCTCGCCAGAGCCATACATGTCAGCACACCGCTTGTTGGTAATGAAACGTGTCTTTTCGCCTGACAGTATGCTGATGGCATCTTGGTTGAAGTGATCTCCGTGTTCATGGGTCACAAAAAGATAGTCGGCCTTGGGCATGGCAGCATAGTCTATCACTTTATTGCCCAATTTGGTCACAGGGTCAATCTCAATCTCCTTGCCGTCATACTCGACACGGATGCTGGCATGTACAAGGGCATGGAACTTCACGGTCTTTCCGCTCTTGGTCTTGAAAATGTCCACCTCGTAAGTCTCGGTTGTCACTGGTTTCCCTGCCTCTTTCCAAGCAATGATGCCACCTTTGAGATTCACGCACTGATAGCCTTCAACTGCCAGTCTTTCAGCAGCACTGGCAGAGCGACGGCCACTGCGACAATAAATGGCAATCTTTTGGTCTGTCGAAAAAGCTGCCTTGACTTTCTTCACGAAATCGCTCTGTCCCTGATCGATGTTGACAGCTCCCTCGATGTGCCCTTCCGCATATTCAGCGGCAGTACGCACATCCAGCAGTACAACACTGGGATTCTCCATCAGTTCTGAGAAGTCCAACACTTCTGCATTCTCGAAATTCTGCTGACCGCAGGCAGTTAGAAGCCCCAACGTGGACAACAAGCAAGTTAAAATCTTCTTCATAATTTTTGATTGTTGATGAAAACAAATAGAACATCGTGGAAAAAAAATCGCTAAGCTGTTGATATCAACGACTTAGCGATTCTCTTTGTTGGGGTACCCGGACTCGAACCAGGAAAGGCAGGACCAGAATCTGCAGTGTTACCATTACACCATACCCCAATTCCTTTGTGCAATCAGTTTCATTTCCGAATTGCGGGTGCAAAGGTACTACTTTTTCGCAAACTTCCAAAATTTTTCCTGACTTTTTTATTAAAAACATCAAAAAAAGGTGTTTTCTGGCTATTCATGCCTATGTTTCAAGGCCTACAATCGTTAAAAAATAATTACTTTCAAGATAATCGAAAAATAATGATTAACTTTGCAGCTCATTATAATAAGTATATTATCAGATTGCTGCAAATGGAACAAATGAACGCATTGGTTCAGACGATTATCAAAGGAATACAAGAAAAGAAAGGAACAGGCATCGTGGTGGCCGACTTGAACGGCATTGAAGGCACCATCTGCCGCTATTTCGTGATTTGTCAGGGCAACTCGCCGGCACAGGTGGAAGCCATCACCGAGTCGGTGGGTGACATGGCACGAATAGAACTGAAGGAGAAACCTGCCCATGTGGTGGGATTGGAGAACGCACAGTGGGTGGCCATGGACTATACCGACGTGCTGGTACACATCTTCCTGCCCGACGTGCGCGAATATTATGACTTGGAACATCTCTGGGAAGATGCTGTCCTAAATTATATCCCTGACTTAGACTAAGTGGAAACATGGAACAACAGAACAAAAACAACCCAAACGGCAACGGACCGAAAATGAACATGCCCCGGTTCAACATGAACTGGATTTACATTATTGTCATCGCCACACTGATTGCTTTCTACTTCTCAAGCGAGAGCAACGGTGTGCAATCGTTACCCAACACTGAGACTTCATACACCGATTTCCAAATCTATATGGATCGTGGCTATGCTTCGCGATTGGTGGTCGACAAGACACAAGGCATTGTCAAGATGTATGTGAAGCCCGAGTTTATCCGTGACGTGTTCAAGAAAGGGGCCGATCAAGTGGGCAAGGATCCTTACGTCACCGTCGAAATAGGCAGCTTGGACAAGCTGGAGACCTTCGTCGAGCAGAAACGCGCCGAAGACAAGTTCATCGGCAAACTGACCTACGAAGCCCAGCGTAGCAACAGTTTCATCAGCAACCTGTTTTGGAGTGTATTTCCCTTCCTTTTAATTATCGGTGTGTGGATGCTGCTCATGCGTCGCATGGGCGGTGGAAGCGGTTTTGGCGGTGGTGGCATCTTCAATGTGGGTAAGAGCCGTGCCAAGATGTACGAAAAGGGCGGTGAGTTAGGCATCACGTTCAAGGACGTTGCCGGACAAGCTGGTGCCAAACAGGAGATACAGGAGATTGTGGAGTTCCTGAAAAACCCACAGAAATATACCGACTTGGGTGGCAAGATTCCCAAGGGCGCCCTGCTCGTAGGTCCTCCGGGAACGGGTAAGACCCTGTTGGCCAAGGCGGTAGCCGGTGAGGCAGGTGTGCCGTTCTTCTCTATGTCGGGTTCCGACTTCGTAGAGATGTTCGTGGGCGTGGGTGCCTCGCGTGTCCGTGACCTCTTTGAACAGGCCAAGACGAAAAGCCCCTGCATCATCTTCATCGACGAGATCGATGCCGTGGGCCGTGCCCGTTCAAAGAACCCTGCCATGGGTGGCAACGACGAGCGCGAGAACACGCTGAACGCCCTGCTGACGGAGATGGACGGCTTTGGCACCAACAGCGGTGTCATCATCCTTGCCGCCACCAACCGTGCCGATATGCTCGACTCAGCCTTGTTGCGAGCCGGCCGTTTCGACCGTCAGATACATGTCGACCTGCCCGACCTCAACGAGCGCAAGGAGGTCTTTACCGTACATCTGAAACCCATCAAGACCGACGAGACCGTCGATATTGACTTCCTCGCCCGTCAGACACCAGGTTTCTCGGGTGCCGACATTGCCAACGTCTGCAACGAGGCCGCTCTCATTGCTGCCCGTCACAATCGTGAGAAGGTGGGCAAACAGGACTTCCTCGATGCCGTAGACCGCATCATCGGCGGTTTGGAGAAGAAGACAAAGGTGATGACCGTGGCCGAGAAGCGCTCCATCGCCATCCATGAGGCTGGACATGCCACTATCTCATGGTTCACCGAGTTTGCCAACCCGTTGGTGAAAGTCTCTATCGTGCCACGCGGACAGGCTTTGGGTGCCGCCTGGTACCTGCCCGAAGAGCGTGTGCTACAGACCAAAGAGGCCATGCTCGACGAGATGTGCTCACTCTTAGGCGGACGCGCTGCCGAGGAACTGTTCATCGGACATATCTCCACAGGAGCCATGAACGACCTGGAGCGTACCACCAAACAAGCCTACGGCATGATTGCCTACGCCGGCATGAGCGACCGTCTGCCCAACCTCTGCTACTACAACAACGCTGAATACCAGTTCCAACGCCCCTACTCCGACGAGACGGCCAAGCTCATCGACGACGAAGCCATGCGCATGATCAACGAACAATATGAGCGTGCCAAGCAGATTCTGACCGAGCATAAGGAAGGCCACGCCCAACTGGCCCAACTGTTGGTCGACCGCGAGGTCATCTTTGCCGAGGACGTAGAACGGATCTTCGGCAAACGTCCTTGGACCAGCCGCGCCGAAGAGCTTCTTGAAGCCCAGATGCGCGCCGATGCCGAGCGCATGGCGGAAGAACGGACAAAACAGTTGGAAGCAAAAGAAAAAGAGGAAAAACAAAAAGAGGAAAAAGCATGAATAACTTTATCGTCAGAACTATTACAGGCGTACTGTTTGTTGCCATTGTCGTCACCTGTTTTTTGGATCCGCGTGCCATGGTGTTGCTGTTCGCTTTGGTTACGGGCATGAGCATCTGGGAGTTCTCTGGACTCGTCAACAACCGCCCTGCCGTGACCATCAACCGCTTCATTTCGACCGTGGCCGGTGTCTATCTGTTTTTCGCCATGGCAGGCTACAACAGCGGCCTCACCCCTTCAAGCGTATTCATCCCCTATCTCGTCAGCATCATCTACCTGTTGGTGGCCGAGCTTTACCTGAAAGCCGAAGACCCCATCCACAACTGGGCCTACTCCATGCTGTCACAGATTTACATCGCCCTACCCTTTTCCCTGCTCAACGTTTTGGCATTCCAAAACAATGGCAATGAGATTCAGTACACCTACATGGCACCGCTTTCCGTGTTCATCTTCCTCTGGATGAACGACACAGGCGCCTACCTGTGCGGCTCGCTTTTAGGCAAGCACAAGCTGTTCCCCCGCATTTCGCCGGGAAAGAGCTGGGAAGGCAGCATCGGAGGAGGCATTCTCGTCATGCTGATTGCTGTCGGCATCTGGTATCTCACGGAGCAGCACGGGATGAACGATCTCGGCTTGAACGCATTCGAATGGGCTGGCTTAGGACTGACAGTGGTCATCTTCGGCACTTGGGGCGACCTCATTGAGAGCCTGTTCAAGCGCACTTTAGGCATCA
Source organism: uncultured Prevotella sp. (assembly GCA_947302435.1). Classification (GTDB taxonomy): domain Bacteria; phylum Bacteroidota; class Bacteroidia; order Bacteroidales; family Bacteroidaceae; genus Prevotella. The sequence goes on from CAMYVQ010000034.1 coordinate 7,822, forward strand.
AGGACAGCGGAAACATTCTGCCCGGTCATGGAGGTATGCTCGACCGTTTCGACTCGTCACTGTTAGCCATCCCTGCCGTCGTGGTCTACCTCTACACGCTGTCGCTGTTCTAAGCGTTTGCCCTTATCTTTTCAGCAACTTCACCATGAGTCTGGCTGCTTCGTCGGGAGCCTTCTTGTTGCCAAGCATGTGGGCCACTTCGTCGTAGCCTTTCAACATTTGCTCACGATCGGGGCCTTCAAGGATGCGTGACAGTTCGTAGAGGATATTCGTAGGCGTAAAACTATCGGCCACCAGTTCGGTCACCACTTCGTGGTTGGCAATCAGGTTGACAAGCGAAATGTATTTTACGGTCAGGATCTTCTTTCTCAAATAGCCGACAAGCTTAGGCAGGAAGGTCTCGTAGCATACCACCTGCGGCACACGGAAGAGAGCTGTCTCCAAAGTGGCTGTTCCACTCGTCACAAGGGCAGCATGGGCATGCGTCAGCAGTTCGTATGTCTGGTTCTTCAACAGTTGGACATTCGGCGAAGAACCGAGGAATTTCCTATAATATGCATCATCGATGCCGGGTGCGCCAGCCAACACCAACTGATAGTCGCTGAACTCACCTCCCACCTCCATCATGGTGGGCAGGTTGTCCTTGATTTCCTGGCGGCGCGAGCCTGCCAACAAAGCAATAATGGGCTTGTTTGGCACCAGATGGTTACGCTCGCAAAACTCCTGAAAACTCTCGGTATAGTGACTGCTGAACTCGGCCACCTCACTTGCCGTGGGATTACCCACATAGTGGATGGGATAATGGTGCTTTCCCTCAAAGAACTCCACTTCAAAAGGAAGGATAGAAAACAGTTCACTGATGTCGCGACGGATGTTCTTGATGCGATACTCCTTCCACGCCCATATCTTCGGTGAGATATAATAGTAGACGGGAATCCGTGTCTTTGCCTTTACAAACTTCGCAATGTCGAGATTGAAACCAGGGTAGTCCACGAGAATCACCACATCGGGATTCCATTCCACAATGTCCTGCTTGCACCGTTTCATGTTCTTCAGAATCGTAGGCAGGTGCAACAGCACGGGAATAAAGCCCATGTATGCCAGTTCGCGATAGTGTTTCACCATCGTACCACCTACTTCGGCCATCAGGTCGCCGCCATAGAAACGGAAATCCGCCTGCTGATCGACGGCCTTCAATGACTTCATCAGGTGCGAGGCATGCAGGTCGCCCGAAGCCTCGCCAGCTATCAGATAGTACTTCACCGATTGAGAAATAGAGAATTAAGAGTTTCAAAAGCCTCGTAGGCGGTCACATCAGCATGGGTAGGCGTGATGGCCACATAGCCGTGGTCGAGTGCCCAGCTGTCGGTGTCCTTTGCCTCAGGCTCGTCGTCGGTATAGTGGCCCACCATCCAGTAGTAGTCGTAGCCACGCGGATGATGGCAAACGGTAACCTCATTGTTCCAGGAACCGTTGGCCATCCGACAGACGCGCACGCCCCGGTAGTCGCCCCTCACGGTTCGGAAACCGTCGGCCTCCCCCTGTTTGGGGAAGTTCACGTTCAGACAGACACCCTTCGGCAGTCCTTCTTTCAAGACATGCGCCGTTATCTGTCTGACGTATGGGCGCAGCGGCTCGAAGTCGGCATCTTCGGCATGGTCGCAGAGCGAGAAAGCCACCGAAGGAATATACTTCATGCATCCTTCCATCACCACGCCCATCGTGCCACTGTAATGAGTGTTCACCGAGGCATTGTCGCCATGGTTGATGCCGCCCACCACCATGTCGGGCTTACGTCCGTTGAGCAACTGTGAGAGTGCCAGCTTCACGCAGTCAGTGGGTGTTCCATTGCTCGACCACACCTGAACGCCCGGTTCCTCCTTCTGCTTTGTAAGTCTCAGCGGAGTAGTGGATGAGAAAGCGCACGAGAAACCCGAACGGGCTGAGTCGGGAGCACACACAAGAATGTCTGCCATGTCGTGAAGCATATCGACGAGGCAATTGATGCCTTTGGCCTGATAGCCATCGTCGTTTGAAATCAGTATTAGCGGCTTTTGGGTTAACATATTTTTTTCAACATAAACATTGAACAGAGAGCATGCCCTATATCAAAGGCATGCCCAGTTCGCGACACTCACGGCGCATGTCGTCGGGCCAGATGCTGGCCTGGATTTCGCCGATGTGGGCCTTTTGGAGGAGCACCATGCAGAGACGGCTCTGTCCGATACCGCCACCGATGCTGAGGGGCAGACGGTCATTGAGCAGTTGCTGATGGAAATAGAGCTGTTCGCGCTCTTCCTTTCCCTCCAGTTTCAACTGACGCAACAGCGACTCCTTGTCGACTCGGATGCCCATGGAAGACAACTCGAACGAGCGGCCCAGCACAGGATACCAGATCAGGATGTCACCGTTCAGACCCTCGCGCCCATTCTCGGCCACCGTCGACCAGTCGTCATAGTCGGGGGCACGCCCGTCGTGCTTCTCACCATTGGAGAGCTTGCCGCCTATACCTATAATAAATACAGCCCCGTATTTCTCACAGATGGCATCCTCGCGCTCCTTGGGAGTCTTGTCGGGGTACATCTGCAACAGCTCCTCGGCATGGATGAAATGTATCTTCTCGGGCAAGAACGGTTTCAGTTGCGGGTAGGTCTCGCAAACCAGATACTCGGTGCGACGGATGGCGGCATAGATGCGCTCTACAATGTTCATGAGGAAAGCCAGTGTGCGCTCCTCCTTGCGGATGACAGCCTCCCAGTCCCACTGGTCGACATAGAGCGAATGCAGGTTGTCCAGCTCCTCGTCGGCACGAATGGCGTTCATGTCGGTATAGATGCCGTAGCCCGGATCTATCTTGTATTCGGCCAATGACAGACGCTTCCACTTCGCCAATGAGTGTACCACTTCGGCACGGGCATCGCCCAAGTCCTTGATGGGGAAGGTAACGGCACGCTCCACACCGTTCAGGTCGTCGTTGATGCCTAATCCCTGAAGTACGAACAACGGTGCCGTGACGCGACGCAGGCGCAGTTCGGTAGAGAGGTTCTGCTGGAAAAACTCTTTGATCAGCTTGATGCCCTGCTCGGTCTGGCGCACGTCAAGCAGCTGATGGTAGTCTATGGGACAGATTAATTTGCTCATAACTTTGCTGTTATTCTGATTTTTGTGTGCAAAGGTAGCAATTATTTACTTATGAAAGCAATATTAAGGCAAATATTTTACAAAATGACAGTATTTTTGTTGATTCACTTTCATTTTGCACCAACAAAAGCCTTCTTCACTACCCTTTCTGTCGCCACAAACACGATTATTCCTCAATGATGATGGCTACGGCCTTCAGCTGCATCCAGCCAGTACGGTCGGTGACACGAATCATGAAGTGATAGTCGCCTTCAGCCGCATCAGCCGGGATGGGAATGTCGACACGGGCCTCATAGCGGCGCAGTCCGGCAGGGATGTCAAAGTCCTGATTGTAGACCCAATGCTTCTCATTGGCATCGTGTTTGTGTTCCTCCTCATGCTCATGGGCGCATTCCCCACCTTCATGGTCGTGGTCGTTGCTCTCCGTACTGTGACTGTGATGGTCGCTGTTGTCATGCACCTCGATATTGAAACTGCCTAACTCCGTGTCGTCCTCGAAGACATAGAAGAAGGGGATGGTCTCACCACGGTGGTAGACCTGACAGTTCACGGGATTCACCGCATGGGTATCGGTGCCCGTATTCAGGATGACCGGCTTTTGGGTATCCTTGTCGTTAGCAACGTTGTCGTCGTCACCGCCACAAGCCATAAGGCCGAAAGACAGGCTACTGACAAGAGCCATCGTAAGGCTCAGAATGATATATTTTTTCATGTTCATTATTTTTAGACGTTTAAAATTCCAGTCCCACCATCAGCGAGCAATTGCGTCCCGGCTCGGGCACATCAATCAGACGATAGTAGCTGGTGTGATCGTAATAGCGACGGTCCAGCAGGTTGTCAACGTGCAGGGCCACCTTGAGAGTCGTCGAGGAGTTGAGCGGAACGCGCTGCCCTGCCGAGAGGTTCAGCGTGAAATAGCCGTCGGTAGGACTTTCGGGCGGCACAATATCGTCTTGTCGTCCCACCACGTGGCAGTTCAGTCCCACGAAGCCCTGTCCTTTCACGAAGAACGAATATTTCACGTCGGCATCCACTGACCAAGGCGTTGAGAAGGGCAGCGCATAGCCTTTCTTCTCGCCCGACCGCTGTTCGGCATGGAGATACTCGCCTTTCAGCGAAGCCTTCCAGTGGCGGTTCAGTTCACAGCCCACTTCAGCCTCCAAGCCATAGCGCAACACCTCTGCCTGCATGTAGTGATAGAGCTGCAAGCCCTCCACGAACTTCGACGTGGGGTTCAGGTAGATGTAGTTCGGGAAATAGTTCACGTATGGCTCCACTTGCAGGCTCCATCCCTCATGACTCCAACTGATGCCACCATCCAACTGGTAGGACTCTTCGGGCGAAAGCTCCGCGTTGCCACGCTCATAGCGGAAGATGTGGTAGTTCACGCCGTCGGCCCCCAGTTCCTTGGGAATGGGCACGCGGAAGCTCTTGCCCACATTGGCCTTCAGCACCCACTCGCCCATTTGCCAGTTGATGCCTGCCGACCATGTGAAGCTATTGAAGCGGCGCGTCAGCTCGGCGGAGCGTTGTTTGTACTGCTGGGAAGGTTGCGACGGAGCCGCAACATACTGGACTGGCGTGGCGTACCAATCGTGATACTCATGAATATGGGTGCGTGCGTGGTCATAGCGCATGCCGGCGTTGACAATGAGATGCTCGCGGATGGTGTAGCGATCCATGACGTAGACACCCATACTCAACGTTTCAAAGTCGGGAATGATGAAACCCCATCCCGAACGGCGGTTATGTTGATATTCGCTGCTTGCGCCACACTGTAGCTCATGCCGACCGTCTAATGACCTACGCAGAGCCAACTGTCCAGAATAGGTGTTCTTGTTGAAACGCCGCTCCAAGGAATTGTCGGGCTTCGGCATATAGCCATGCGAAACAGGTTCGGACAATTCCTCGCGCAGGTTGTTCTGATAGGCCAAGTTCAGCTCCACCGAACCGTTCTCCCCTTTCCACGACGTATGACTGAGCGCCTTCAGATGGTTCACCCATTGATGGGGCAGGTCGACATCGCGCCGCGAACGGTCGTAGTCGATGCCCGAAAGGCGCACCTCCAAGCCGTGGGCATCGGCAAAGAAGCCGCTCTTCGAGTAGCTGTCGGAAATGCGCAAATCGGTATGGAAGTTATAGCCGGCATAGCCAACCATCACACTCCCGTCGCGCTCACAGCCGGCAGTGTTGCGCAGCCGCCCGTCTTTCAGCCGGATCCAATAGGAATAGTACTGAATACTGTCTGTCGGCACACTATAATCGGCATAGTCGACAAAAGTGGCATGAACACGATAGAAAAACTTGCCCTGCCTTCCGCCCACCTTGGCCGAGAGTCCCAACGACTCGTTGTTCGTGCGGCCGTACAACTGCACCGACCCCTCGAAGGGCGAAAGGGGAATATGGTTGGTGAAGAGGTTGAGCACGCCGCCAATGGCATCCGATCCATAGAGCAGGGCCGCCGGGCCTTTCACCACTTCGGCTCGGTCGATGGAAAACTGGTCGATCTCCAGTCCGTGGTCGCTGCCCCACTGCTGGCCTTCGTGCTTCACGCCGTCTTCGGTGACAGCCATGCGGTTGAAGCCCAAGCCACGGATGGTGGGCTTCGACAAGCCCGAACCGATGCTCATGGCCTTCACACCGGGAATGCCCTGCAAGGTCTGCATCAGCGAGCCTGAAAAGTTCTGTTCCAGATAGTCGCGCCCCACCTGTACGCTGTTCTGCGACATCTTCATCTGCTGCGTCTGCCGGGCCGTTCCGCGCACCTCCACATTCTCAATCGTAACGGTGGTGTCGGCAGGTTCGGCCATCGGAAACAGCGCAGCTACACACAATAGGGATATCATGATTGCTTCGTTCTTGCTTTCTGGTCTTTTATTGAAAAGGTGTTTATGCCTTCATCCGATTCCATCCACAAAAGCGTTGATGTGGAATGGATTTACAAAGTCGTCGACTTTGTGATACAAACTCGACGATTTTGTAACACAAACTCGACGACTTTGTAAACTCATTTCATTTCAACCTTTTTCTGGCTGAAAAGAAACGGCTTTCTGGCACAACAAAAAAGAGAAACTAAACGAAGCGGTAAGGCGGCGCACGCAAGCCGGCCACGCCTCTTGTCCTGAGCCGGAAGCTGGAATGGGAGGCGATGCGGCGCAATGTGATTCGGGGTTGGACAAAAATGACCGTAGCAAGCACTACAGCCACATAAGTGAGACTGAGGAACTGACAGAGCAGACAGTCGTCCGATACTCCGTTGCTCGCCGACAAGTGGCCGGCATGAGGCAAGTGGTGCATGCACTGTTCACACTCGTCGGGAATCAGCAGACTCTCAGGGTGGACATGGAGCGACGACAAAACAACCATTGACAGATAGACAGCCAATAGCAGCCAAGCTGTTCTGATGCTTTGTGTCGGTCTCTTCATGCTGCAAAATTACAACGAACGCAAGGAATAACCATCAACGACGGTTATCTTTTTTGATTTTTTTACTATCTCAGGCTCTTCGCGGTCCCGAAAAAGAAGGGAGAGACATGCAGTCGATCCATCAGCCAGGCAATGGCCACACTGCCGGAGAGACAGAAAGCGAGCGAGATGACGAGGAAGAGCAGGTCGGTGGGATCGAACTGCAAATACGGCACAAGTGGCTTGCAGAGAATGGTGAAGATGGGCGAGAACAGGAAGAGCGGCAGCGTGTTACGCCCCAAGAAGAGCATCACGTCCCGGCAACGCCCCTTGACAAAGGGGAAGACGGCAAGGAGGATGCTCATGGCCAGATAGACCATCAGCACACCCCCTGGGGCGTAGGCATGGAGATTCTGCGGAAAAGCCGCCAGCATGGAAAAGGCCACGACGGACAGCCATGAAGGACGGAACACCTGCAAGAACGACAGGCCACTGTGACGGATGACAATACCGGCCAGCATATAGTAGGAATAGGACAGCTCCACAAGATGCAGACGGGCATAAAGGGCAAAGACGATGCCCAAGAACACATAGCGCGTAATGAGGCTGAGCCGCGGTAGACTGAACATGCCATAATAGGTCAGTCCGCAGAGAATCAAGGTGTGAAGATACCAATAAGGGCCCAATGGACGCAACAGCAGTTTTTCGAAGAACACCTGCATCGTGAGCTGGTCGATGTGCTCACGGATGGGCAGAACAGAAGCCATCACCGTATAGCCACTCTCCATCACCACGTAGGGGACGAAGAACCAGAAGATGGTGCGCAGAAATGCTTTCCATGGCTTCGCCACGTTCATCAGATAGCCAGAAATCAAAAGGAAAGCAGGCATGTGGAACGTATAGACCACTTGCTTGGCGTATGGGTGTCCGTCACCGATATACACCAGGTGGAACGCCACCATGAGCATGATCAGCACACATTTCAAGTAGTCGAGTTCCTGTATTCGCATAGGGGAGTCCGTTTTTTACAGGTTTTTCTTAGGATAAAGGGCATCCCACCAAGAGGAATCGTCCTTCAGCCACTTCTGGAACCAGGCCATCTGCGTGGCGAGCCACTTCTCGCGCTTCTTGTAGTCGGTAATGTGGTGGTTCTGTCCCTTCACCTCGACCAATGCCACCTCACGGCCCAACAGTTTCAGGGCTGTGAACATTTGCAGGCTTTCCACGATGGGCACATTGGTGTCGTCGGTACCGTGGAGCAAAAGCAGCGGCGTATGGATCTTGTCGGCATTGAAAAGCGGCGACTGTTCGACGTAAAGCTGGCGATGGCTCCACGGATAGCTATTGGCCATCGACACCTCACTGTAGTTGTAGCCCCAGTAGCCCTCACCCCAGTAGCTGGTGTGGTTGGCAATACCGGCATGGCTCACGGCACAGGCGAAAATATCGGTGACGGTCTGCAGGTACTGCGTCATGAAACCGCCATACGATGCGCCCATGCAACCGATCTTCTTGCTGTCGATGAAAGGATGGGCCTCGCAGATTTTCTTCGTCCCCTCAATGATATCTTCCGCCGGCCCATGTCCGGCAGTGTTCACATGGCGTGAAGCCCATTCCTGTCCGAAACCCGTAGCGCCACTGGGCTCCACGATATAGGCCACATAGCCCAACGAGTTCCAATACTGTGGAGCGTAGGGCGACTCAAAATAACGTGAGACAGGCGAACATCCGCCATAATAATAGACTATCATGGGATATTTCTTGGAAGCATCGAAATCCTTGGGCAGATAGAGACGGCCATAAACGGTATCACCACGCGAGTTTTGGAAGTTCCAGTCCTCGCAGGTGCCCAATTCGGCATCGCCCAAGGCCGTCCGACCGTCGAACAGCGTTATTTGCTTCATGGCACGCTTGCCCTTGGCTGTGTAAGCCACAAAAGCAGAGGCAGGGGCCATCGTCGCATAGCTCAGGTAGCCGATCACATTTGAATGGGCGGCCATATCAAAACGGTAGGCATAATCGCCGGCCATCTCCAACTGCGTGATGGCTCCGCTTGCGGGATCGAGCTGATACAGGTGGACATAGTCGCGGTTCTCAGCCGAGAAATAGATCAGGCCGTCGCCCCAAGCCCAATCGACATTGGTCACGGAAGGGTCGAAGTCCTTGGTCAGCGGTGTTATTTTCTTTGAAGCAATGTCGTAGAGGAACAGTTCGGTCTCAATCATGCTCGGCGTGACCTCGGATGGCAACTGACAGCCAATGCGGTCGAAAGCCTCGGGGGTGCCGGTGAAGAGAATCCGGGTGCCGTCGGGCGAAAAAGTTGCTCCGCCAAGGAAGCCAATGGTTTTGAAAAGGGTGTCGGTCTTCAGCGTGGCAGCATCCATCAGCAGATAGTCGGCCACTTCGGTAGGACGTTTCTCCAAACGGGAGTAGGAAGAGACCACGAGCAGCTTCTTGCCGTCCTGAGAAATATCGTACAAATGCTCTCCCTTATTGCCAAAAGTGATGCGCTGACTGACACCTGAAGCCAAGTCATAGCGAATCAGATAGCTACGGTTGCGCCAACCTGGCTGACGGTCGTCCATCTCCACCACTTGGAACACTTCTTCGTCTTCCTTCGGGCCTTCGTCTTCGGCTGAAATGATCAGATAATCCTCGGTGGGGCTTACGGTATAGCCGCCCTTGGGCAGGTTATAGGCCATACGGGTGCGCTCGCCACTAAGAGGGCTCACCTGATAGAGCACGCGCTTGTCGGCCTCCCACACCTCTTCTATATATGCGCACGTGCGAGGCATCCAGCGCACATTCTGCGAGGGTCGGCACACCAAGCGCAGCGTCTTCACCTCGCGCACTTCATACTCCCAACGGCTCTCGCCCCCACGTTCGGTGGTCTGATAGGATAACGACACGTATGCGCCATCAGCCGAAAGCGAGATGCCACGCACTCGCTTGCCGTCGGTCAGGTCGTGAACCATGTAGGGATGCTTCTTGTCCAGCGTGTAGGCTATCGGCTGGGGAGCATCGAGGGTCACACGGATGGAGTCGGTGTCCTTCGGTTCGGCCATGAACTGAATGGCTACGGTGTGATGTTCGGGAGAGAGTTTCAGTTCGCCACTTGTCTCCACACCGTCGACAAACATCTTGAAGTTCTTGGGGCCTTTCACTTGTAGCTTGGCCGTCAGATAACTGCTGTTGTTGACATAGAAGGAGAGCATGCCCACACTCTTCTGATTCTCTAACGAAGGAATCACCTCACCCTTGAAAATAGTGGTGGCGGCATTTTCAGTGATCGGAACGGCATTCATCAGCGACTGCTCGTCGAACTTACGCCCATTCACGTCGACACTGTCGGCAGCAAAAGGTGCGCTGACCGCAAAAGGACCGGTGAGGTTGAACTGCTGAATCTCTGTTGTCTGCTGTGCCGAAACGAACAGAGGCAACAGCATACACACGAAAGTGGCAATATGTTTCTTCATGATTATTTAAGTTTTATTCCATTCTTGTGAAAGTTCATCCATTGAACGACTACAAAGATACTTACTATCTGCGACCTCTCCGAAACGATTACAGACATTTCACCCCTTTTTGCTGAATTTAACATTTTACGTCTTTCCACGCTTTCTCTACTACCATTTGACTTTTTATAGTTTTTTTACAAACAGATTTATATATGAATTGAAATATTTTCGTACCTTTGCAGTCGATTAAGGTTTCCCAAAACGGGAAACTTTTTTGCGACCGAAACTAAAAAAGTTTTCCAAAACGGACAACTTTCCTAAAATTGAATTACGAAAAAAGACAAAAAATAGCAATGGAAATCAAGAATTTTACCATTACAAAACGCGACGGCTCGAAAGACCGTTTTTCGTTGGATAAAATCATGAATGCCATCATCAAGGCATTCCAAAGCGTGGATGAACCTTCCGACCTGGCAACGATCTCGAAGATCCTTAGCCACTTGGACATTCACGACGACATTAAGGTGGAGGACATCCAGAACCAGGTGGAAGAGGCACTGATGCGCGAAGGCTACTACAAAGTGGCCAAGTCGTTCATCCTCTACCGTCAGGAGCACACCGAAGACCGCGAGACCTTGGAGAAGATGCTGTTCCTCTCGGAATACATGGAGAGCATGAACGCCGCCACAGGCTCGAAGTATGATGCCAACGCCAACGTGGAGCACAAGAACATCGCCACGCTGATTGGCGAGCTGCCCAAGTCGAACTTTATCCGTCTGAACCGCCGTCTGCTCACCGACCGCATCAAGAAAATGTACGGCAAGCAGTTGGCCGACGAATACATCGACATGCTGACCCACCACTTTATATATAAGAACGACGAGACTTCGCTGGCCAACTACTGCGCCTCGATCACGATGTACCCGTGGCTTATCGGCGGAACGATCTCCATCGGCGGCAACTCGACAGCTCCCACCAACCTGAAAAGCTATTGCGGCGGTTTCGTGAACATGGTGTTCATGGTCAGCTCCATGCTAAGCGGTGCCTGCGCCACGCCTGAGTTCCTGATGTATATGAACTACTTCATTGGCAAGGAGTTCGGACAGGACTATTACAAGCGTGCCGATGAGGTGGTTGACCTCTCGCTGAAGCACCGCACGCTCGACAAAGTCATCACCGACTATTTTGAGCAGATTGTCTACACACTGAACCAGCCCACAGGCGCACGCAACTATCAGGCCGTGTTCTGGAATGTGGCCTACTACGACAAGTACTACTTCAAGAGCATCTTCGGTGAGTTCTATTTCCCCGACGGTTCACAACCCGACTGGGACGGACTGAGCTGGCTACAGAAACGCTTCATGAAGTGGTTCAACAAGGAGCGCACGAAGACCATGCTGACCTTCCCCGTGGAGACGATGGCCCTGCTCACCGACAAGGACGGCAACTGCCTCGACGAGGAATGGGGCGACTTCACCGCCGAGATGTATTCGGAGGGACACTCTTTCTTCACCTATATGAGCGACAATGCCGACTCGCTGTCTTCATGCTGCCGCCTGCGCAACGAGATTACCGACAACGGCTTCAGCTATACGCTCGGTGCCGGTGGCGTGTCAACGGGTTCAAAGTCGGTACTCACCATCAACCTGAACCGCTGCATACAGTATGCCGTGAACCACAAGATGGACTATTTGGAATACTTAGGCACCGTCATCGACCTCTGCCACAAAGTGCAGCTTGCTTACAATGAGAACCTGAAGGAACTACAGGCACACGGCATGCTGCCGCTGTTCGATGCCGGCTATATCAACATTGGCCGTCAGTATCTCACCATCGGCATCAACGGTCTGGTGGAGGCTGCTGAGTTCATGGGACTGAAGATCACGCCCAACGAGGACTATAAGAAGTTCGTACAGGGCATTTTGGGCCTCATCGAGAAGTACAACAAGCAATACCGCACGAAGGAGGTGATGTTCAACTGCGAGATGATCCCTGCCGAGAATGTAGGTGTGAAGCACGCCAAATGGGATCGTGAAGACGGCTATTTCGTACCACGCGACTGCTACAACAGCTATTTCTATGTGGTGGAAGACGATTCGCTCTCCGTCATCGACAAGTTCAAGCTGCACGGTGCGCCCTACATCGAGCACCTCACAGGCGGCTCGGCCCTGCACATGAACCTGGAGGAACACCTTTCCAAGGAGCAGTACAAGAAATTGCTGAAAGTGGCTGCCCAAGAGGGCTGCAACTATTTCACGTTCAATATTCCCAACACCGTGTGCAACAAGTGCGGACATATCGACAAGCGCTACTTGAAGGAATGCCCCCACTGCCACTCAAACGATGTGGACTACATGACCCGCATCATCGGTTACCTGAAGCGTGTCAGCAATTTCTCGAAACCACGTCAGGAAGAGGCTGCACGTAGACACTACGCTCACGCATAAGCAAAAATGCTGAAATACGTCAACACAGGCATTGTCTTTCAGGAGATTCCCGACGAGGTGACACTGGCCATCAACATTTCCGGTTGCCCTTGTCGCTGTCCGGGCTGTCACAGCAGTTATCTGTGGGAGGACATCGGGTTGCCGCTCAATACAGAGGCCATCGACCATTTCATTGAACGCTATGGCAAGGACATCACTTGCATAGCGTTCATGGGTGGCGATGCCGACCCGAAGGGAATCAACCTGTTGGCTGAATACATTCACGAAGAACACCCGGCTTTCAAAGTAGCCTGGTACAGTGGCCGTCTGCGTATTCCGGCAGGTGTCTGCAAGACTGATTTCGACTATCTGAAAATCGGGCCTTACATCCGCCATCTGGGGCCGTTGAACAAGCCGACCACCAACCAACGTCTCTACCGACAAATAGAAAACGGTAGGTTTGAAGATATAACCTACCGTTTTTGGCAAAAGCAAATGGCGCAATAGCGATTACTGAAGCTCCACCTGCAACATCACGAATGAATAGGGTGCGAGCTTCATTTCCATCTTCTTGTTAATCTCGACATTCTCCTTGACAGGAGCGATGGGCTGATTCTCGTAGTTGTTCTCATCGTCGGGCTGTCCGGCGAGGGTTGTCTTTACGGCACTGGCGGGCAGACCCTTGAAACGAGACAGATTCAGCTGGGCTGTCTTCTCCTCTGAACCGGCATTACACAGCTTCACGAACAACTGACGTGTCTCGGTATTGAGAACCACCGACTGTCCGTAAAGGCTCTTCTCAACAGGCTGGCACACGCCTTTCTTGTCGCCCTTAAAGCTCACACAGTCACCATAATAATAGTTACCTGACGACAGTCCGAACATCTGCTGCACGAAATAGCTGCATGTCGGATAGACCCGTTCGTTGTCGAAATAGATCAGGTCAGGATTCCAGTTGGTGGCATTCTTACGGGCAAAGAGCGGAGCATAGCTGGTCATGCAGACCACGTCACCATTGCGCTCCACGTGGAGAAGATAGAGACCTTCGGCCAATGCGTCGATGAGCTTCTTGTCTTTGGCGGCATATTCGCCCAAATAGACCTTCGTAGTACGTTTGCGCGGATACTTGTCATACTGGCGGCTCTCAAGGAAGTAAGAGTTGTTCTCATAGTAGTGCTCGTCGAGGATGGGCAGATTCAGTTCTTCAGCCAACTTCCAACCGTTGTCGAAGTCGGGATTACCGGGGTGAGAACCAGGACCGGCTGTTCCTACGATGACGATTTCCGGGTGGGCTTCACGCACCTTGGCATAGATATACTTGAAACGCTCGGCAAACTCAGGCGTGATCTTTTCTTCGTTGCCAATACCCAGATATTTCAGGTTGAAAGGCTTCGGATGACCGGCTGCTGCACGCACGCTGCCCCACTTCGTTGAAGCATCACCGTTGGCCCACTCAATCAGGTCGAGAGCATCCTGTACCCACTCGTCCATTTCCGACATAGGAACCACATCCTGTGCCTGGTTTTTCATGCCCCAGCCACCGTTGGTGCCCTGACAGCTCACACCACATGGCAAGATGGGCACTGGCTCCATGTTCAGATCCTCACAGAACTGGAAATACTCGTGGTAGCCCAAACCCATTGACTGATGGTAGCCCCATGTGTTCTTCAGCTGACGACGCTGCTCCTTCGGTCCGACAGTTGTCTTCCAGCGGTAGGTGTTCCAGAAGCCGTCACCGCCACCGTGTATCACACAACCACCGGGGAAGCGCATGAACTTCGGATGCAATGCCTCCAATGCCTCAGCCAAGTCGCGGCGCAATCCGTGACCCTTATACGTGTCGGCAGGCATCAGCGACAGCATGTCAACATCGACAGCACCCTGATTGAGTACCAGCACCTGCAGGGCGGCTTTCGCGCAGTCAGCATTCGGTGTGAGCGAAACTTCATATTTTTTCCAAGCCCCGTCAGTCACGTTGAAAGAAGCATCGGCCAACAGTTTGGGATCCTTGTTCCAGCCCTGCGGTTCAACAAGCGCCACGCGCACCTGCTTGGCACCGCCTTCCACATTGCGGAGAAAAGCCGAGAAGTCGTAGCGTGCGCCAGCTTTCACATCAATGCCCTCGAAACCGTCATTCTGCAAGCCAAATCCCTTCCAACCCTGATAATCGTAGTATTCCTTCACACGCTCAATGTGCAGACGCATATAGGTGGGGTTGTTCGGATGGATGGGTTTGTCCATGCGTGTCTCCAAATAGCCCAGCGAATGTCCGGGACGAATCATGCGCCAAGCCGTGCCGGCTCCCCATCCGTCGCGCTCATTGGGTGAGAACTCAAATGAACCGTTCTGCACCAGTTCGGCATAAAGGCCGCCATCGGCAGAACTACTGATATCCTCGAAGAAGATACCGATCAATTCATTACTAATTGCTTTTCCTCCTGAGGGAGGGGTCATGGCTTTCTGTGCTGACAGACCCATGGAAGCGGTCATCATCAAGGCCGCGAGAATCGTTGGTTTAGTCATTCCGTATTGTTTAATCAAGATTAATTAATAAAAAAATTCATGTATAGTTTTTCGTGTTGTGAGGCTAAATGGGTATTTCAAAGATGAATGTAGAGCCTTCACCCAATGCAGAGTCGACCACGATGGAGCCGTTCATGCTATAGGCCAGCGTGCGACTGGTACTCAGTCCGAGTCCTGCACCGGGGATGAACTCATCGACCTTGAAGAAACGCTCAAAAATCTTCTCATGATGTTCGGGCGCAATGCCCTTGCCTGTATCGCGCACCCAGATATGGAGCAGTCCGTTCTCCGGTGCATCGAAGCCCACAACCACAGAACCTTGCGTCGTGAACTTCACGGCATTTGAAACCAGATGGCGCACCACATCGACCAGTCGACTGCGGTCGGCTGTAATGGTCAGCGAAGGAACGGCAAACTGCGTAGACAGGGTAACACCGCTTTGCACCTTTGGCATGAAAATATCGACCACCTCATTGAGTGCCACACTCAGGTCAAAGTCCGAGAGCACCAATTCCTCCTTTCCCGACTCCACCTTGGAAATACTCACCACATCATCGACAATGGTCAGCAGTTTCTGGGTGTTCTCGTTGATCAAGTCCAACAGCATCTTGCGCTCGTCGGGATCGGTAACATCAGGCAACACGCTGGTAAAACCCACGATGGCATTCAGCGGTGTGCGCACCTCATGGCTCATGTTCGCCAGAAAAGCCGTCTTCAACCGGTCGCTCTCCTCTGCTCTGTAACGGGCTTCCATGAGTGCTTTTTCCATGGCCTTGCGGTCGTCAATACACTTCGACGTACCCACCACGAGCGTAGGAAGTCCGTCTTCGCCCCGTTCGGCCACAGTGGCATACGACTCCTCCCAGTAGAAATTCTTAGTATTCGGAATTTTCACGCGATACTCTTCATGGTATGATTCTGTCTTTCCCTCACAGAGATCGCGAAGCGACTGCGCCACACGGGGTGCGTCCTGTTCATGCAACAACTGCACGGACTCGTTGATCTTTCCCAAGTCATCCTTGGCACTGTAGATCCAGTCATTGGTGCGAATACGATAATCATAGTCATAGACCGCCTGTTTGGTCTTCACATCCAAATGCCAAGTGGCAATACGCAGGGCTTTCAGCAAGAAGTCGTTCTGCACGTTGTGATCCTTCATCAGGTCGATGATCTTCAGCTCGTTCTTGAGCATCTTTCCTATTTTCTTCTGCCAGACAATCAAGACCACACATGCCACTGTCGCCACTACCAACAGTATCCAAATCAGGACATCCATCAGTAACGGCCTCGGAGTGACATAAAGGAATAGAGCCGCCATCAACAGTTGAAGGTTTTAAGTTGTTTGCAAAATTAGTAAAAATTACGGACAACTCACCTTCTCCGTCTATTTTTTTCCTAAAAAGCAACGATTAATTAAGAATTATTTTGTTTTTCAACTCAATTAAAGTATCTTTGCACTCGAAATTTCTTATATTTAGATGGAACACGAATTTGAGTTAATCGCCAAAACGTTCATGGGACTGGAACCTGTGCTGGCGAAAGAGCTGACCCAGTTAGGGGCCAACAACGTGCAAATTGGTAGACGGATGGTGTCGTTTACGGGTGACAAAGAGCTGATGTACCGTGCAAATTTCTCACTGCATACAGCCATTAAGATTCTCAAACCGATAGCCCGCTTCAAGGCGCAGAGTGCCGATGATGTCTACAATGAAATCAAGAAAATAGATTGGACTGCCTATCTCGACAACAACCACACGTTTGCTGTCGATGCCGTGGTGTTCTCCGAGGAGTTCCGCCACTCCAAGTTCGTCAGTTATAAAGTGAAGGATGCCATTGTCGACCAGTTCCGCGAGAAGACGGGCAACCGTCCCAACATCTCCGTCACAAGCCCCGATCTGCGCCTGCACATCCATATCGCCGATATAGCAGTTGGAGAGAGCGAATGCACACTGTGCCTCGATTCGTCGGGCGAGAGCCTGCACCGCCGCGGCTACCGTCAGGAGAGTGTCGAAGCTCCCCTCAACGAGATTCTGGCTGCCGGCATGATTCTCATGACTGGCTGGCATGGCGAGACCGACTTCATAGACCCCATGTGCGGTTCGGGTACGCTCCTCATCGAGGCGGCCCTCATCGCCCGCAACATGGCTCCGGGCCTGTTCCGCAAGGAATACGCCTTCGAGAAATGGCCCGACTTCGATGCCGAACTATTCGACAGCATCTATAACGACGAATCACAAGAGCGCGAGTTCACCCACCATATTTATGGTTACGATATCGACATGAAGGCTGTCAACACGGCCCGCTTGAACGTGAAGGCCGCCGGACTGACCGCCGACATCACCATCGAGCAACAGGACTTCAAAGACTTCACACAGCCCAAGGAGAAGAGCATCCTCGTGACCAACCCACCCTACGGCGAGCGCATCACCACACCCGACCTGCAAGGCACCTACCGTATGATTGGCGAACGCCTGAAGCATCAGTTCATGGGCGGCGATGCCTGGATTCTGAGCTATCGCGAAGAGTGCTTCGAGCAGATCGGCCTGAAGCCCAGCATCAAGATTCCCCTCTACAACGGTTCCTTGGAATGCGAGTTCCGCAAATACACTATGTTCGACGGCAAGCTGAAGGAGTTCCGCGGCGAAGGCGGCATTGTGAAGACCGACGACGAGAAGAAGCAGATGGCTGAAAAGCACCGCTTCAAGAAAGAGCGCGAGTTCAAGAAGCGTTTGGACGAACAAGAGGAGAACGAAGGAGCCGACATCCGCTCGTTCACTTTCCACAAGCATGAAAGAAGTGAAAGAGGAGAGTGGAGAGAGGAGAGAGGAGAGAGGAAAGAACGCTCATTCGGCAAGCGCGAAAACCGTTTTGAAGGCAAGCGCGAAGGACGGTTCGATGGGAAACGCGAGGGCAAGCGCGAAGGACGGTTCGAGGGCAAGCGTGAAGGCCGTTTTGAAGGGAAGCGTGAAGGCCGTTTTGAAGGGAAGCGCGATGGCAAACGCGAAGGCCGCTTTGAAAGCAAGAACCGTGGAGGCCACGAGCGATTCGACCGTAGCGGAGGCAAGAAACCATACAAGAACAACAACCGTTTTCACCATGACGAAGAATAACATACGCATGGGGCTGTTCGCAGCCCTGTGCTTTTTTTGTTTTCTATTCCCCCACCCCATGACAGCCCAACAGAAACATTTCACCCTTGAGGACTTGAACTTTGGCGGACGCAACTACCACAGTCTGCGCCCCCAGAACCTGTTTCTCACGTGGTGGGGCGACCAGCTGATGTACCAGGATGCCGAGGATAGCGGCACCATCAACGAAAAGGGGGAGAAAAAAGCCCTCTTCCATATCAAGGACTTGGGCGAGGGTTGGCCGTCGGCCATGAACGCCACCTACCCCTACCCCAACGAGCCGTTGGTGCTGTTGAAGAACAGTAAGGAGCGCGTGCTCTACAACTTCAAGACGAAGCAGATTGTCTGGCGGCAAAACGCCAACGAGCAAGAAACGGAGCAACATTGGAACAAGGACTCGAAAGCATTGGCTTTCAAGCGCGACCACCAACTCTTCGTGCGCACTGCCGACGGCACTGAGAAGCAGCTCACCACCGACGGCTCGCGCGAGATTGTCTATGGCGAAGCCGTCCACCGCAACGAGTTCGGCATCGACGAGGGACTGTTCTGGAGTCCCGACGGCCAGCGGTTGGCTTTCTACCGCATGGATCAGTCGATGGTGACCGACTATCCCCAGGTGAACATCGACCCGCGCATCGCCGAGATGGAGCCCGACAAATACCCCATGGCCGGCATGAAGAGCCACAAGGTGACCGTGGGCATCTACGACCTCAGCACGGGCAAAACCATTTATTTAGCCACCCGCGCCAAAGAGACCTTCGGCCCCGACCCGGATGCCGAATCACGGGAGTTCAGAGGCGAGCCGTTAGTCATCCCAGCCTTCGAGTATTTCACCAACATTGCCTGGAGTCCCGACTCGAAGACCGTCTACATGCAGGAACTGACCCGCGATCAGGACGAATGCCACTTGGTGGCCTACGATGCCGTGAGCGGCCGCTTGGAAAAAGACCTCTACCATGAATACAGCAGCAAATATGTGGAGCCGCTGCATCCCATACAGTTCCTGCCCTGGGACAGCTCGAAGTTCATCATGCAGAGTCAGAAAGACGGCTACAACCATCTGTACCTCTTCGACATGTCGGAAAACGAGAAACAGGGAAAGCGGAATGAGCATAAACTGCTCCCACTGACCTCCGGCCCGTGGGTGGTACTCGACGTATTAGGCTTCAACGAGAAGGCCAAAAGCATTATCATTGCCTCGAACGAGAAGCATCCCCTGCAGCGCAACCTCTATTCAGTGGACTTGAAGACCTTGAAGCGCACGCCGCTCGATAACGGCGAGGGTGTCCATCGTGCCAAGCTCTCCACTTCTGGCCAGAAGCTCTACGACAAGTACAGCACGCCGGCCACCACGCCCAACACCATCCGCCTCGTCGACCTTGGCAAGAAGCCCAAGGCCGCTACCCTTCTTGAGGCCGCTGACCCTTGGAAAGACTTCATCGTACCGATATACGAAAGCGGCAGCATCAAAGCAGCCGACAACACAACCGATTTATATTATAGGATGGTGAAGCCGCACGACTTCGACCCCACGAAGAAATATCCCACCATTGTCTATGTCTACGGCGGTCCCCATGCCCACAACGTGGAGGCGTCATGGCACTGGTACAGCCGTTCGTGGGAGACCTACATGGCACAGAAAGGCTACATCGTCTTCATCCTCGACAACCGTGGTTCGGAGAATCGCGGTCGTGCCTTCGAGCAGGCCACGTTCCGCCAGTTGGGACAGATCGAGATGCAGGATCAGATGAAGGGAGTCGACTTCCTCCGCACGCTGCCCTACGTCGACATGTCGCGCCTTGGCGTTCACGGCTGGTCGTTCGGTGGATTTATGACCATCTCGCTCATGCTGAACTACCCCGACGTGTTCAAGGTGGGTGTGGCCGGCGGTCCCGTCATCGACTGGAAATGGTACGAGGTGATGTACGGTGAACGCTATATGGACACGCCCGAACAGAACGCCGAGGGTTACGAGAAGACCTCGCTTATCAGCAAGGCCGGCAACCTGAAAGGCAAGCTCCAAATCATCATCGGCTACAACGATCCCACCGTGGTGCCGCAGCATGCCCTCTCCTTCCTCAAGGCCTGCGTAGAGACTGGCACCCAGCCCGACTTCTTCGTCTATCCCGGCGAGGGACATAACATGATGGGACATGCCAGCGTGCATCTGCATGAGCGCATCACGCAGTATTTCGAGGACTACCTGAAATGAACAAAACAGAAAGCTAAAGATATGAACATCCTGTTATTAGGCAGCGGCGGCCGTGAGCACGCCTTGGCCTGGAAGATTTCCCAAAGTGAGAAATGCGAGAAGCTCTTCATTGCCCCCGGCAATGCAGGCACTTGCAACGTAGGCACAAACGTACCCATGAAGGCCGACGACTTCGAGGCCATCAAGGACTTTGTATGCAAGGAGCATATCGACATGGTCGTTGTGGGGCCTGAAGACCCGTTGGTGAAAGGCATCTACGACGAGCTGCTGGCCGACAACCGCACCAAGGACGTGCCTGTCATCGGCCCCTCGAAAGCCGGTGCCGTGCTCGAAGGCTCGAAAGACTTTGCCAAGGGCTTCATGCAGCGCCACAACATTCCCACCGCCCGCTACGCCACCTTCAACGGCACCACCGTGGAGGAAGGTTTGGCCTTTCTGGAATCCCTCCGCCCCCCCTACGTGCTGAAAGCCGACGGCCTCTGCGCCGGCAAGGGCGTGCTGATTCTGCCTACCCTCGAAGAAGCCAAGAAGGAACTGAAGGAGATGCTGGGCGGTATGTTCGGCA
>CAMYVQ010000035.1 GCA_947302435.1 uncultured Prevotella sp.
CACCCCCGCTCCTCCCTTTACCACCTCTACGCTGCAACAAGAGGCCGCCCGCAAGTTGGGCTTCACCGTGAGCCAGACCATGATGGTGGCCCAGCACCTCTACGAAAACGGATGCATCACCTATATGCGTACCGACTCGGTGAACCTGTCCAGCCTTTGCATCAATGCCTCGAAACAGGAAATCAGCAACCTCTACGGAAGCGAATAT
Organism: uncultured Prevotella sp.; assembly: GCA_947302435.1. GTDB lineage: Bacteria > Bacteroidota > Bacteroidia > Bacteroidales > Bacteroidaceae > Prevotella. Next base: position 209 of record CAMYVQ010000035.1, read on the forward strand.
AGTAAGGTGCGCCAGTTCCACACTTCGTCGAAGGGCGCACAGGAGGCTCACGAGGCCATCCGTCCCACCTATATGGAAGCCAAGACCATCGAGGGCACTGTGCAGGAGCGCCGTCTCTACGAGCTGATCTGGAAGCGTACCATTGCCAGCCAGATGGCCGATGCGGAGATTGAGAAGACGACGGTGGAGATAACGGCCACCCTACCTCTTGGAGGGACGAACAGCTCTTCCGCTAAGGGGGATGGAGAGAATCCGCTCTTCATCGCCCAGGGCGAAGTCGTGAAATTCGACGGATTCCTGAAGGTCTACCATGAGTCGACCGACGATGACGAGAACGCACAGGAAGGCTACACCACCATTCTGCCCCCCATGAAAGAGGGCGACGAACTGACCCGTCGCGAAATCAACGCCACTGAACGCTACACCCAAGCGCCACAACGCTACACTGAAGCCTCGCTTGTACACAAGCTGGAGGAACTGGGCATTGGCCGTCCTTCGACCTACGCGCCCACCATCTCCACCATCCAGCAGCGCGAATACGTGGTGAAAGGCGACAAGAAGGGAGAGGAGCGCCCATACAATGTCCTCACCCTGAAAGGCAAGGTGATCACCGACAAGAACCGCGTAGAGCTGACCGGCTCCGACAAAGGCAAGCTGTTGCCCACCGACATTGGTATTGTGGTCAACGACTTCCTCATGCAGAATTTTCCCACTATCATGGACTATAACTTCACCGCCAAGGTGGAACAGGACTTCGACCAGATTGCCGAGGGCAAGGAGTCGTGGAGCAAGATGATGAAGTCTTTCTACAAGGAATTTGAGCCTACGGTGGAGAAGACCATCAACGCCCGTTCGGAGCACAAGGCCGGCGAGCGCCAGTTGGGCATCGACCCACGCAGCAAGAAGCCGGTCTTCGTAAAAATCGGGCGCTTCGGCCCCGTGATCCAGATTGGCAGTGCCGAGGACAAGGACAAGCCACAGTTTGCCCATCTGCCCAAGGAACTGAGCATGGAGTCCATTACCTTGGAACAGGCTTTGGAACTGTTCCGCCTGCCTCGCATGCTGGGCGAATACGAAGGCGAGCCCGTCACTGTGGGTGCCGGTCGCTTCGGCCCCTACATCCTACATGCCGGCAAGTACACTTCGCTGCCAAAGGACGCCAATCCGCTGACGGTGAACATCGCCGATGCCGTGCGTCTCATCGAGGAGAAGCGCAAGGCCGAAGTGCAAAAGCACATCAAGACCTTCGAGGAAGACCCGAAACTGGAAGTCATGAACGGTCGCTACGGCCCCTACCTCGTCTACGACGGCAAGAACTACCGCATGCCCAAATCGATGTACGACCGCGCTAAGCAGTTGACGTATGAGGAGTGCATGAAGATTATCAATAAGTAGTACCCACCCCCTACCCCTCCCGAGGGGAGGGGAGTTTATATAGGATACATCCTACAGTAAGGTGAATGGAAGAAGCAACGACATCTAATCAGATTCCCCTCCCCTCGGAAGGGGTTAGGGGTGGGTTTCGTATCATCCTCATCGGCTACATGGGAGCCGGCAAGACCACAGTGGGCAAGGCACTCTCGAAAGAGCTGGGCATCCCATTCTACGACCTCGACTGGTATATAGAGAGCCGTCGGCGCAAGACCGTTCCGCAGCTCTTCGCCGAACTGGGCGAAGAGGGCTTCCGCAAGATTGAGTACAACATGCTGCACGAGGTGGCCGAGTTCGAGGATGTCATCATCAGTTGCGGCGGCGGAACCCCCTGCTTCTTCGACAACATGGACTATATGAACCAGCAGGGACAAGTGGTCTACCTGCGCTGCGAACCCGAAGTGCTGCACAAGCACCTCATGATGGGCAAGACCGAGCGCCCACTGCTTAAAGGCAAGACACCCGAAGAACTCACCGCCTTCATCAAGGAACAACTACAGAAGCGCGAACCTTTCTACACCAAGGCACGCTACACACTCGACGTGAGCCTGATGGACAACTACGAGAAAATCAAAATCACCATCGGCAAACTGAAAGATCTGTTGCAGCTACCAAACTTTGATCATCAGACATAAAGTATATTTAAAGGAAAGATTGTAATTTTGCAGCGAATATCAAACAGACCGACATGAAGAAATGGACCATTGACGATGCCCGTGAGCTTTATAACATCAACGGCTGGGGCACAAGCTACTTCGGTATCAATGACAAAGGCAATGTCTACGTGACACCCTGCAAGGACGACACGCAGATAGACATTCGCGAGGTGATGGACGAGCTGTCACTGCGCGACGTGACACCGCCTGTGCTGCTGCGCTTCCCCGACATCCTCGACAACCGTATCGAAAAGACATGGAGCTGCTTCAAGAAAGCCTCGAAGGAATACGACTACAAGGGCGAGAACTACGTGGTGTTCCCCATCAAGGTGAATCAGATGCAGCCCGTGGTGGAGGAGATCATCTCGCATGGCCGCAAGTTCAACCTCGGCATCGAGGCCGGCTCAAAACCCGAACTGCATGCCGTCATCGCCGTACAGTGCCAAAGCGACTCCATCATCATCTGCAACGGCTACAAGGATCAGAGCTACATTGAGCTGGCCCTGCTGGCACAGAAGATGGGCAAGCGCATCTTCATCGTGGTGGAGAAGCTGAACGAGCTGGACATCATTGCCCGCGAAGCCAAGAAGCTTGGCGTGCGCCCCAACATCGGCATCCGCATCAAACTGGCTTCGAGCGGTGCCGGCAAGTGGGAGGAGAGCGGCGGCGACGCCTCGAAATTCGGACTGACCAGTGCCGAGCTGTTGGAAGCTCTCGAACAGCTTGACAAACGCGACATGCGCGACTGCCTGAAACTCATCCATTTCCATATCGGTTCACAAATCACAAAAATCCGTCGCATACAGACTGCCCTGCGCGAAGCCTCGCAGTTCTATATCCAACTGCATAAGCTCGGCTACAACGTGGAGTTCGTGGACTGCGGAGGCGGACTTGGCGTAGACTACGACGGCACGCGCTCGCCATCGAGCGAGAGCAGTGTCAACTACTCTATCCAGGAGTACGTGAACGACTGTATCTATACGTTTGTCGATGCCGCCAACAAGAACGGCCTGCCCCACCCCAACATCATCACTGAGAGTGGACGCTCATTGGCCGCACACCACTCAGTGCTTGTCATCGACGTACTTGAAACGGCCTCGCTGCCCGAGATGCCGGAGGAGTTCGAGCCCGACGAGAACTCGCACCAGTTGGTGAAAGACCTCTATGAGATCTGGGACAACCTGTCGCCCCGCAACGTGCTGGAGGACTGGCACGATGCCGAGCAGATTCGCGAAGAGGTGCTGGATTTGTTCTCGCACGGCATCGTAGACCTGAAGACCCGTGCCGAGATCGAGGCCATGTACTGGAGTGTGTGCCATGAAATCAACGCCTTGGCCAAGAACCTGAAGCACATTCCCGAAGAGCTCATGAACATCGACAAGTTGCTGGCCGACAAGTACTTCTGCAACTTCTCCTTGTTCCAGAGCCTGCCTGACTCATGGGCCATCGACCAGGTGTTCCCCATCATGCCCATCCAGCGGCTCGACGAACGCCCCACGCGCAACGCCACCTTGCAAGACATCACCTGCGACTCTGACGGCAAGATTGCCAACTTCGTGACCAACCGCCACAATTCGCACTCGCTGCCCGTACACACGCTGAAGCGCAACGAAGACTACTATCTCGGCGTATTCCTTGTGGGTGCCTATCAGGAAATTCTGGGCGACATGCACAACCTCTTCGGCGACACCACCGCCGTACACATCACGGTGAAAGACGGCAGCTATCACATCGACCAGATTTTCGACGGCGAGACGGTGGAGGAGGTGCTGGAATACGTGCAGTACAACCCGAAGAAACTGGTGCGCCAGTTGGAGATTTGGGTCACCAAGAGCGTAAAAGACGGCAAGATCACCCTCGAAGAAGGAAAAGAGTTCCTTTCCAACTACCGCTCCGGCCTTTACGGATACACCTATTTGGAATAATCCATCGTTTATCGGTTTTATATCATTCACAGCCAATTTTCGCGTAAATCGGATGCATTTTCGCGAAAATTGGTTGGATTTTCACTAAAATTGAACTCCATTCGAGAGATTTTGTATATTTTTCTTTGTTTTTTACAAGAATTAGTCTATATTTGCACCTAAATAGATTAATAACAACTTAATATTAAAAAAAATGAAGAAAAAGACTACAGGATGGATGCTGTTAGCATGCGCAATGCTTACAGGCATTCCGTTTATGACAAGCTGCTCTACTGATGACAACATCGACGTAGGCGAAATTGACAAGACCCTCGGCTTTGGAGCCGACGATATGAATGTGCCTCTTGGCGCAGCCGAAAGCATCAAGCTCGACGATGTGCTCAGCCTGAAAGGCGATGCCATCGTGACACTGAATGAAGACAGCGCCACCTACAAGGCAGGCGACTACCAGTTCAAGAAGTGGGATAACCTGGATCCCTCTGCCGTGAAGGTGAACGAAGTAAGTTTCGAGACATTTACCCCACAAGAATTCCACATCAACGTACCTTTTGCTGGACTTGTACTGGCCAGTCATGCAGCAGAAGATAAAGAGTATTCATTCCCAGCTAATCCGCAAAACATCAATGCATTTGACGTAACTGGTAACCCAGAAAAGAGTGTGGTAACACTTTCTAAAGCGGATTTGGATGGAGCATTTTTGATCGATTTAGGTCTGGAAGAAATTAGTGATTATGTGAATCTCACACAGATTGACCTCTATCTGCCTAAATTCCTCAAATTTGACGTGGACAACATGAAAAACCAGGCATCATCGTTCATCGATAAGAATAAAGTTACTTTTAAAGAAGCTGATGCAAACTTTAACGTGCTTTCTTTGGAGAATGTGAAAACTGGCAAAAATAGGAAGTTGGAATTGAGGTTGAAAACAATAGACGAGATTGAGAACGATATACCTACTAATATTGATCCAGACAAAGGCTATTTAGCGTACAATAGCGACATGGGTCTGAAGATGCACGGTATTATAAAGATGCAGATTAAATTTAGGTTTGGACAGCTGAAACCAACCATCGATATCAGCAAGTTGACCGAAACAAAACTTGTGGCTCCAAGCATTGAGATGACAAATAATCGTATCACTATAACCCACGCTGAAGGTATCTTCGACCCGAAAATCAACATCAACCCCAGTACGGTGAACATTGGTGACGATGTGCCCGACTTCCTGAATGACGAGAAGGTGAGCATCCAGCTCAACAACCCCACCATCAAACTGTCTATCAAGAGCAACATTAACGCAACAGCCAACATCAAGCCGAGAATCGTTGCCTACTTCGACGATGCCAAGACCAACTACAAGTACATGTACATCCGTGGCAAAGACAACAAAGGCAACGACGTATGGCCCAGGATCAGTGCCAACGAGACTGGCAACGACAATCAGTTCAAGAACTCCTACATCGTCATCAACCGTCTGGGCATGACCAAAGCCGAAGCAGAGGAGGTGTTGTCAGAGTTGGGCTATGCCGACATAACTGTCCGCAAGATGGACGGCTCTTTCCCAAGAATCAACACAAACGACAAGAAAGAGGTGACCGACATCAGCGAGTTGCTCTCTCCGCGCATCCCCAAGAGCATCGACTTTGAAATCGAGGCCCAAGTTGACCAAAAGAAGACAGCCAAGGTAGACCTCTACGATGCAAGCGATCCCAAAACTAAAGGCGACAAGTATATCATCACTCCGAGCTATGAGTTCATTGCCCCATTGGCCCTCGATCCCGGCTCACAGATTGTCTACAACGACACGATTGCCGACTGGAACGACGACATCAATGACAAGGACATCGAACTGCACGACGGTGAGATTATCATCACAGCCAACGTCCACAACAACACACCGCTGCAACTCCGCATGGATCCTGTAGCCATCGGTTTGGACAAGAAGAAGATCAACGACATTCAAGTGACAAGCAACATTGTCGTGGAATCCAACTTGGGCAAGGGCAAAGATACCGTAACACCCATCGAGATTAAGCTGACCGGCTCTATCAAGAAACTCGACGGCCTGGCATTCAAGGTGACTGCCCGCTCTCAGGACACTGCTCCGCTCAACAAGGACACGCAGTACATCAACGTGACCGACATTAAGCTCAACCTGAAGGGCCGTATTGCCGTGAGTCTGTAACCGACTATGACAAAGAGAAAAACGCGAAGTAAAGAACAAATTGACAACAAAGATATGAAAACAGCATTTTCAAAATACTTCCTCGCTGCAACACTTGCGGCATTGGCTGGAACGACGACGGCACAGGAACTGAACTCGGCCTACTTCACCGACGATTTCAAGTACCGCCACGACATGAACGCCGCCTACGGCAACGACCAAGGCTATGCGGCCATCCCCGTATTGGGCAACCTAAACACCCGTCTGCAGGGTAATCTGAATGCAGGCAGCCTGCTCTTTGCCAATCCCGACTTCGGACGTGTGGCCGGTGCCAAAAAGACGGCTACCTTCCTTCATCCCTCCATCTCTGCCAGCGAGGCCCTCAGCGGATTAGACAAGGACGGCAACAAGCTCTTGATGGACATGGACATCCCCATCGCATCGGTCGGCTTCAATGCTTTCAACGGCTACAACACCGTCGAGCTGAGGGCACGCACCCACGTAGGTCTGTCGATGCCCTACGAGTTCTTCGAGTTTGCCAAGAACATGGACAACAAGAGCTACAGCTTCGACGACCTCGGCGCACAAGCTTGGGGCTACATGGAACTGGGCTTCGGCCATTCACGCCAGATTTTCGACAACCTGCGTGTCGGTGCCAAGGTGAAACTGCTTTTCGGCGGTGCTTACGCCAACCTGAACATGGACGGCGTGCAGGCTAACCTTACCGACAAAAACAAGTGGGTCATCAGCGGCAAGGCCAGAATGGAACTGAACATGAAGGGTGCTGAGATCACGGAGAAGGACGAGGAATACAAGGCACGTCCCGGCACCTACAAGACGATGGACAAGGTTGAGGTGAACAGCCCTGGCCTCGGCGGTTTCGGCCTCGGCCTCGACTTAGGCGGCATCTATGAGTTCAAGGACTGCTCGGTCGATTGGTTAGACGGCCTGAAAGTGAGCCTCGCCCTGAACGACCTTGGCTTCATCAGCTGGAGCAACACCGTCGTAGCCGAGTCTACGGGCGAGCCGTTCGAGTTCAACGGCTTCTCAATGGGCTATAAGGACAAAGACGGCGAGCGCAAGTTCGACAACGGCATGGACGAAGTGGCCGACGACTTCAAGGACTTTGCCAACCTGCGCAGCAAGGGCGACGAGGGCGGACAGAGCCACGGTCTGGGTGCCACCATGCGCTTCGGCTTGGAATATCCGCTGCCCGTCTACGACCGCCTCACCTTCGGCTCACTGCTCACCCACCGCTTCGACGGCAAGTATTCGTGGACGGAGGAGCGCATCAGTGCCAACGTGAAGCCCCTCGACTGGGTCGATGGCGGCATCAACGTAGCCTTCACCTCCTTCTGCACCACCATGGGCTGGGTCATCAACTTCCACCCCGTAGGCATGAACGTGTTCTTCGGCATGGACCATACCATTGGCAAGATGGGTGCCTCGATGGTTCCCCTCAACTCGAATGTCAGCTTCAACTTCGGTCTGAACGTGGCATGGGGCGGAAAGAAAAAGGAGACACGCAGCGACCTTGACAGGGCGCTCACCTTCTAAAATCCGACTTCCAATAAACTTAAATTCCTATAAAAGAGGGAGAAACATTTGCGTTTCTCCCTTTTTCTTTGTAATTTTGCACGCGATTTTAAATTTTGCATTATGAATGATGCATTATGCATTATAAATTATGCATTATGAATTATGAATTATGCATTGCTCTAATAGTTCAATGGATAGAACAACTCTCTCCTAAAGAGTAGATCCGAGTTCGATTCTCGGTTGGAGTACTTTGAAAAAAGAGATGAACAATCTTTCACTACGTATTTATTTCCTTCTGTGTTCCCTTGTCGCATGGTTTCAGGCATGGGCACAGGACGACGACGATGACGAGGCTTTAGACGGCCCAAAGGGAGGTTTGGAAGAGAATCCATTTGAGGATCTGATGGACTATCAGCCCATACATTTCAGAATCTCCGACATTCTCATCATCATTGGCATACTTGTGTCATGCTATTTCTTTGGGAAAATCTGGAAAGGTTGCACCTATTTGATACTGCTTGTTGCGGTCGTCTTTTATTTTCTTGCCTGATAAAAGCCCCATCGTCTTTCGCAAAGGACGAATCATTCCGAAACACACTGTTTTTTTTATATGACTAGACTTATTTTATTATTAATGGTAATGCTGAGTGCTATTGGCGCACAGGCTCAAGGGACTGTGAGAGGTCACATTTTAGACAAGCAGACCGACGAGGTGATGCAGTTTGTAAACATCAAGGTGACCGACAGCACAGGCAAAATGGCTGGCGGTGCCATGACCGACGTAAAAGGTTTGTTCAATATCGGAGGCCTCAAAGACGGCTCATACGAACTTCAGGTTTCTTTCGTGGGATATAAGACCGTGACCCGCAAATTCCAGATTACTCCCCAGAAACGTACCATACATTACAATGCACTCTATATCAGCGAGGATGCACACACGCTGAAAGAAGTGAACGTGGTGGGACAACGCTCGCAGATGAAACTCGAGGTCGACCGCAAGACGTTCACCGTCGACGAAGTGCTGGCCGCTGCCGGCGGCTCTGTGACCGACTTGTTGGAGAATATCCCTTCGGTCGAAGTGACCACCGACGGCGAGATTTCGCTACGCGGCAACTCAAGTGTCGAGGTATGGATCAACGGCAAGCAGAGCGGGCTGACCAGCGACAACCGTGCCGAAATCCTACAGCAGATACCCGCCGAGAGCATCGAACGCATTGAGGTCATCGACAACCCGTCGGCCAAGTTCTCACCCGAAGGCACGGCCGGCATCATCAACATCATCCTGAAACGCGACCGCAAGGCTGGCTACTACGGTGCCGTGCAGGCTGGTGCCAACAACCAGAAAGGCTGGAACGTGGGCGGCAACATCAACTATTCCAGCAAATGGGTCGATGCCTACGCCAATTTAGGGCTCAGACGACGCAGGGGCAACGGCGGCAACAAGAGCGAGCAGCACTATCCGCAACAAGACACATTCCTCAACAGTGAAGGCGACAACAGCAACAAGGGACGCGGACTCTTCGGACGAGGCGGACTGACATTCCATCTCACTGAGAACGACGACCTCTCGATTTCGGGCATGTTTCTCAACGGAAAGCCCTCGAACGACAATGTCACTGAGTACGACTACGGCATCCTTTCTACAGGACAGGTGCTGAAACACATGACACGCACTGCCACCTCCAAGAAGGGTAAGCACGAAATGTACAATGCGGAACTGTCCTTTACGCATCAGTTCGACAAGCAAGGCACTCACAAGCTGGACGCCTCACTCTCCTACAACAAATGGAAAATGAACAGTTCGACCGTCTACCAGAACGACACCACGTTTACCGACGGCTCGCCCACCACTTGGAGCCGACAGAACCGTCCCATGTATGTCAACAACCACAACTGGGAGGTAAAAATCGACTATGAAAACCAGTTGTCGGAAAGCTTCAAGCTGGAGGCAGGCTACAACGGAAAGTTCTCACACGAGAACACCCCTCAGGAGTCGCAGATATGGAACCAGACAACCCAGCAGTATGAAGACGAAGCCTATTTCTACAACCGCTTCATTTACGACAACGATATTCATGCCCTCTATGCCACTGCCAACATGAAGTTTGGACAGTTGAGCGTGATGGCCGGACTGCGCGGCGAATACTGGAAGGTGGACACGAAGAGCATCGACTACTATCAGGCTGAGACTCCTTTCAAGAAAGACTATTTCCAGCTGTTCCCGTCGCTCTTCCTGAACTATGAACTGACCAAGACCTCGCAGCTTCAATTGAACTACACACGCCGCCTACGCCGACCCTGGGGCGGTCAGCTCAACTCGTTCAAGAACACACGCGATGCCTCGATGATTGAGTTTGGTAATCCCGAACTGACACCCGAATACACGAACTCTTTCTCGCTGAACTACCTGAAAAGCTGGGAGGGGCACACGCTCTCCGTGGGCACCTACTACCGTCCCACCACCGACGTGATGCAGCGCATTCGCTATGAAGGTTCATACGAGGGACAGTCCACCATGTTCATGACCAACCTCAACGTGGCCAAGAGCCAGAGTGCCGGTGTGGAAATCATTGCAAAGGACAAACTGTGGAAGATTCTCGACCTCACCACCACCCTCAATGGCTACTATTACCATCTGGACGGCTTCGAGACCATGGTCGAAAACCAGCTCGTCACGGGAGAAAGCGACCAAAACTGGGCTTGGGATGCACGCCTGCTGGCATCGGTCATCCTCCCCTACAGCATCTCCGTGCAGGCCACGGGCAACTACCGTTCGCGCTCGGTCATCACACAGGGCTATCGCAAAGCCAACGGCTCGCTCGATCTGGGCATCCGCAAAACCTTCCTGAACAAGACGTTCTCCATGGCACTGAACTGGCGCGACGTGCTGAACACCCGCCAATTCGAGAACTACACCGAAGGCCCTACCTTCTGGCGGCATCAGAAGAACTGGCGCGACCCACGCATCAACCTGCAGCTCACCTGGAACTTCGGCAACATGAACCAGAAGAAGAAGCCCCAGCGCGACGACCAGCAAGGCGGCATGGACGACGATACCAACAGCTTCGGCGGCTACGAGCAATAAACGGACACGCCCCCACTCACTCCATTTGAAAAAAATCATTGTTTTCCTGTAACTTTTCCATCGTTCAGTCGTCTTACAATACGAGAGGATGAAAAAAATCGATTTCCGCACCGACGTATTGCCGCTCAAGAACGAGCTTTACAGGTTGGCACTCCGCATCACTCTCAACCCTGCGGAGGCAGAGGACATAGTGCAGGACACGATGATAAAGATATGGAACCGGCGCGACCAATGGGATGAGATAGAGTCGATAGAGGCCTTCAGCCTGACCGTCTGCCGCAATCTGGCACTCGACCGCAACAAGAAGGCAGGCAGCCAGAACACGCAGCTCGACGACAGCCACGAACCGCCCGACCAATCCTACGCCTCGAATCCCGAGGAACAGGCCGTACAGCGCGACCGCATCACACTCGTCCGCCGACTCATCGACGAACTGCCCGAGAAACAACGCTCCTGCATGCAGTTGCGCGACATCGAGGGAAAATCATACAAAGAAATAGCCGACGTGATGAAAATCACCGAGCAGCAAGTGAAAATCAACATTTTCCGCGCCCGGCAGACCATCCGCCAGAAATACATAGAGACAGAGAAATATGGACTATAAGTACATTGAACAACTGATGGAACGCTACTTCCAGTGTGAGACCACACTGCAGGAGGAGCAGATTCTGAGAACGTTCTTCGCCCAAAGCGAGCAGGAACTGCCTCAGGAGTTGCGTCAGTATCAGCCCATCTTTGCCGCTATGGAGCCGAACGGACAGCTCGATGACGATTTCGACAAACGCATCCTGGCACTCACTGCCGAGGCCGAAACGCCGAAGACCACCGTCGTGAAAGCACGCACCATCAGTATGCGCGAACGCCTGCAGCCACTCTACCGCGCTGCAGCCATCGTGGCCATCGTACTCACCTTGGGCAACGCCATGAACATCACGTTCCAGCATGAAGCCCCCGTGAACGACGACATCAACTACGCCGCCTACAAGGATACCTATGAAGACCCCTCAATGGCCTACGACCAAGTGGAGGATGCTTTGCAGCTCATTTCCGAGGGGTTCATCCAGGCACAGCGCAGCGACTCACTGCGCAGCGACTCGCTTTATAGTGAACTGAGATGACACACAGCCGACTGTTACTGCTGCTCTTGGCCGTGTTCATGCAGTTAGCTACCCAAGCACAACACGCGCCCGACTTCGCCGAGAAGTTCATGTCGATGCATGAGGGCGATTCCACGCTGAAATGCATCACCGTGAGCCCAAAGATGATGGAACAGCTGGGAGACAACCACAAGGAAGGCCGATTGGAGAACATCGTACAGGCCATCACCAAGCTGAAGAGCGTACGCATCGTCAACGGCAGTGCCGAGTACTACAAGAAGGCGCTACAGCTACTGAAAAAGAACAAGCGGCGCTTCAAGGCCGAACAGGAGTTCCAGACCGACAGCCAGCATGGCGCGTTCTTCATAAGGAGGGACAAGAGTGGAAAAACCGTAGAACTGATCATGATCTGCGAGGAACCACAAAACGACCGCTTCACCCTCATCAACCTGACGGGTGACATAGACGAGGAATTTCTATGCTTTCTCTATAATAACAAATCATTAAAGAATTAAAACAATCGAACCGCAGGACAGACTGTGAAGTTTTCATCCTGACAGGCAAAAAAAGGCCATTTCATCGAGCGTGATGAATGGCCTTTTTTCATGACCGGTCTTACAGACCCCCTATTTCTTCATCCAGACATGCAGCTGGTAGATGGACGGCAGAAGGATGAGCAGCGAGAAAGCCACGGCAAGAAGCACGCTCTGCTGCGTGCCCAGCACATCGACAAGACGAAGGTCAGGATTAGGATAGAGCTTGGTCAAGATGAATGCCACGGTATTGTTCGCCCAGTGATAGGCCACCGTAGGCACGATGCTATTGGTGCGATAGAACATCCAGCCCAGCAACAGCCCGATGAGGAAGGCATGGGGCATCTGCGCCAGATTCAAATGGATAAGGGCAAACAACAAGGCCGAAATGACAATCATCAGCCAATGGCGGTCCGGCTTCCACATCAGCAAAGCCCGCAAAACGGCTCCGCGCATCACCAGCTCCTCTGCCAGCGGCACCAAGAGGCAGATGACAAAATAGCCCCCCCTGACACTCATCATGGCCGTCAGCTCCTTTTCCACGATGTTGGGCAGTTCGGGCAACTGTTCCTGAAGGTACATGGAAGGCACTACGGCACCCAAAGCGGCAAGTATGCTCCAACAAACCACCATATAGGGACGCGAAAGCAAATAGCGGCCCGAAACTTCGGCCCACCGTAAGCACCAGAACATTGCAATGGTGAGGAGTGACGACACTGCCGAGACTCCAATCAGCAGATAGGGCGAGTGCGCCCATTCGGCATGCCCGGTAATGGCAAGTCCTCGCGAGGCCAAAATGGACACTATGACCTGTATGGCCAGAAACACTAAAGTGTAAATAAGGGCATTCTGCATAGAAAGAAGAAATTAAAAGTCAAATAGGAGGAGTGAAAAGTTGGGAAGACACGATGGAACGGGCTTGATTGGCATCGTGCTGCATCTGTTTTTTCAAGGCTTCGGGCGAGTCGAAACGCTGTTCGCTACGCAGGCGGCAAACGAAAAAGACAGTGAGCGTTTTCCCATACAAATCACCGATGAAATCGAGGATATTTACCTCAAGTGTCGAATGATGGGAGCCGAAAGTAGGCCGATGGCCAATGTTCATCATCCCGATATGGCGGGAGTCATCTCCCTCGATGGCCACCTCTACGGCATAGACCCCCACAGCCGGCACCAGCCTATGCAGATCGGTAAGTTCCAGATTGGCCGTCGGAAACCCCAACTGCCGCCCCACTTGTTCGCCATGCACCACACGACCCGTCAACTGATAATGCCGTCCCAGACATTCATTGGCCTGGGCAACATCACCTTCAGTAACCAGTCGCCTCACCAACGACGAACTGACGTTTCGCCCGTCGCTCAGACTGACGGCACGACTCTGTATCACCTCGATGCCCAATTCCCGCCCGTAAGCCACATAGTCATTGAAGCCCTCTCGGCGGTCATGCCCGAAACGGTTGTCATACCCCGTCAGCAGAACGCTCACCCGCAGGCTGTCACGCAGCACCGTCTCCATGAACTGCCGGGCAGAAAGACCGGCCATCGCACAGTCGAAGCGCAACACCACCAATACGTCTATCCCTGCCTGGGCCAGCAGGTCCGTCTTTTCCTCAAGCGTAGTCAAAAGCTGTGGTTGCCATTCGGGCTGCACTACTTGTCTCGGATGGCGCTCGAACGTGATGACCATCGACTGGCATCCATGCGCTGCGGCCACCTCTTTCAAGTGCTCTGTCACAAAGCGATGACCGCGATGCACACCATCAAAGAAACCGATGGTGGCGGCATAGTGTCCACTGTCAGGACGGTTGTCAGGATAATAAACGATTCTCATAGAAAAACGGCTGCAAAGTTACGGAAAAAAAATCGGCCAGCCTACAATTTCATTCTTTTTACAATGAAAAATTTGCAAGTCTCAGTTTTTCTCCTTACCTTTGCACCCGAATTTCGGGCTTTTAGCTCAGTTGGTTAGAGCAACAGACTCATAATCTGGAGGTCGTAGGTTCAAGCCCTACATGGCCCACAAGACGAAAACAAGAGCGTATCAAAACAGCATTTTTGATACGCTTTTATTGTATTTACACGCTTCGCGCAGAGTGGCCGTCATCGTTGATATTGAATCATGTCATTATTAAAGTCAAATGACATCACAATTGATGTTCAATGAGTCGGTCATTCAACATCGATTGTGACATCATTGATGTTCATTCTCAGCTCCCTGTCTTTTTTATATTTATTTTCTGTATCATTTGTCCAGGGTCGAGGGCATGGATGCGCAATGTATGCTGACTGCTTGTGTGGTCGAGGTCGAGGCGCATAGTGGCTGTAGCGCCATTGACAAGGACTTGATCCTTCCACGAGACAGAGTATTCCTTGAAGCGGTTGTCGAAAATCTGCGGTTTCTGGCCATCGACACTTACCGCGATTCGGTTTCCACGTCCTTCATAGACAGGCCAGAAAGGCACTACGGAGAGTTCTATTTCAAGTGTCTTTGCATTGTTTACCTCTGCGGGTAAGGCATATTCCACGTAGGCATGGTCGCTACTATCAGGATTACCCGTTGGTTCTCCAAGTTGTACGACTTGCCAATCACTGCCTATGCCACCGATGAGTCGGCTATCGTTCGATTTACTTGAATAGCTGTTGAGTGGAACAACAATAGGCCCTTCTTTATCCATAATAAGAGATTGCAAATCGTCGATGGGCTTTGGACTGATGGCCTCAGTGATGCTGAGTTCCGGCATTTTATGGTAGAGGGCGCAGAATCCAGGAGGCACTGTCATCATGCCGCGCCACTTGCCGTTAAGTTGTTCGTTATAGCGAAGGTTGAGGGCGTTGATGCTGTCGAATGCAGCCACTGCTTCGTGAGCAGCCCAGTTGGCTTCAGCCAGTCGGCCTGCTGCAGCCAGTTCATGATTGAGCTGATCCATAAGGAACTTACGGTTCATCTGATAGGCCGCCTGAATGGGGAATTGTAACATCTCAAAGAATGCCGGTCGGGAGGCTTCCGGCAATTCAGATGCCAGAAGGTTCACCTCGTCGCTGATGCGCTGATAGTCAGCCAGGCGTTTCTGGGCATCACCATTGGCAAACGAGAAGTCGGTGGCTCTCAGTCCGGTGTGAGCCTCATCATCCCATTCGCGCTCATAGCCCATGAACTCTGGCTTTCGGCTCCAGGCAAGGCGGTAGTATTCATCAAGGATGAATTGCGAATGATGAATATTGAATTGTGAATGAAGAAATTCCGCCTGATGCCGATTGACTTTCTCGAAATCGAAGCCGTCAATGTTCCAAGCCATATCCATGAAAGTCTGTATGCCGAGTTCCATCGGCTTGATGTCGCCCACATTCAACAGCCAGTATCGGTCTGCGCCGTGGTCGTATGCTTTCTTCAGTTCCTCGTACATCAGCACGGGTGGGGTGGTGTTGATCCACAGGTAGTCGTGGGGTGCCCCTAAATATGAGAAGTGATAATACACACCGGCTCTTCCCGAACGCTTCTGTTCTTCGGGATTGCTGACCCGCTTCATGTAGCCGTAGTTGTCGTCCACCCAAACCAGCGTGATGTCATCCGGCACCTTCAGCCCGTTCTCATAGATGTCCATCGTCTCCTTGTAGGGTACGAATATCTGCGGAATTTCCGTGGCCTTCTTGCCGATGTGCTTCTCCAAAAGCGCACGCTGGTCCCTGAACACCTGTTCTATCAGCGGCACGCGTTCGCTCATGGGCAGGTTGCCTCGCAGTCCGGCATCGTGCAGTCCGCGCATGGCGGTGGTGTAGATGTTCTCATACTGTGAGGCTTCACCGAGACGGTCGTCCCATTTCCTGAGAATCGTCTCGCTATTGGTCTTGAAGTTCCAGTCGCCATCGCGCTGCTGATCCCATTCGCTCATGGCGGCATTGTTCAACAGCAGCGGCTCGCAATGAGAGGTGGTGATGATGATGCCGAACGAGTCGCACACCGCCTTACTCTCCTTATGGCTGTAGAACGCTCCCGTGCAACTGTGCATGGCCGGTGCCAGCATGTTGGCCTTCAGACGTAGCAGCAGTTCGCAGACACGGGCGTATGTCTTGGGGCCGATGTCGCCCAAATCCCGCTCGTAGTTTTCCGAGGCCCACGGCTTCAGCCCCCAGTCCTCGTCGTTGATGAAGATGCCGCGATACTTCACCGTAGGCGACGGCTGTACAAACCGACCGCCATCGTACCACAGCTCTTTCTGGTGTTTCACTGGCACATCTGCCCACCAATACCAAGGCGACACACCAATGCGTTCCGAGATGTCGTAGATGCCATAGATGGTGCCGCGCTTATCGCTGCCCGCAATGACGAGATTCCCGTCCACCACGTCAATCAAGTACGACTCCCACTGATCCTTCACCTCTTTCACGTCAATCTTCTTCTGCTTGATGAGGCGGTCAATAAGGCGGCTCTTGCCGATGGTGCCGACAACGATAAGCCCCCCTCTTGTCCCCCCAAGGGGGGATGATTTGGCTACATCGGACTTCCCCCCTTGGGGGGATAAGAGGAGGGCCTCCACTCCCGTTACTTTTTTAACGTCATCACTCAGGTCATTGGCAGCCCTTAACACGCCCATCCAATCGTTCCCGTCCACCACAATCGTTGCAGCCTTACCCTTTTGGGCAATACAGAACCTATTGCCCTGTGCCGTCACCGTCAGAGCCATCAGTGCCATGAAGACACATGTCATCATTCTTTTCACCATGTCTATTTGCTTGTTTATTGAGTTCTCTGTCTTTTATACCTTTTATATATTATATCCCTCACTCTGCCCAGTCGCTGCGGTTGCAGTAACCGATGAACTTGTCGAAGTCCGACAAGAAAGTCTCGTCTTGGATACGGCGGAACTTCTCATATTCGCCTAAGGCTTTGGCCTCGGCCTCTTCGTGAGAGATGCTGCCAGCATCAGGAAGAATGTCATACTCTGTCAGCTGCAAATATTTCTCAAGTAGGGCTTTCCAATCAGCCATTGTCATCAGAATGTGTCTTAATGCACGGTTTTCTGCAAAATCCAGATAGGCAGTAGTCAGAAGATTCAATTGAGTGACTTCTTTTTCCGACAGATAGTTCTTTGCAATTGTAACATCGCTCTTGATAACACGGCCATTGGGAGCATTTTTCCAAGTCATCAAGCCCATCTGCGGTTTCTCTGCATCGGCACGCTCGTAGATGATTTCAGCTGCTGTTTGGTGGGTGACAGCATAGTGCATCATGTTCTGAACGATCTTGTAGAACGTCTTTGTGATTTCCGACTGTGGGTCGTAGTCACTGCTACACTCAGCATAGATGTCGGTAATCTTCTGATAATAGCGACGTTCCGAAGTACGAATTTCACGAATGCGCTCCAAGAGTTCATCAAAGTAATCAGCACCAAAGATATCTTTGCCCTTTAATCGTTCATCGTCCAATGCAAACCCCTTGATGATAAACTCCTTCAACACCTTTGTTGCCCAAATGCGAAACTGCGTGGCTTCATAGCTGTTGACGCGGTATCCAACAGCTATCACGGCATCAAGATTATACATCATTACACCCTGCTCGTCGCAATTGTCCGAAGGAATTAAAATTTTTTTAATTGCTGCGGACAATTGCACTTCGCCACTATCATTTATCTGTTTAAGATGATAGGTAATGTCCGGGATTGTTACTCCAAACAATTCTGCCATCCGTTTCTGTGACAGCCAGAAAGTTTCTTGGTTATATACAACAGAAACATTGACCTTGCCAGTTGTGGAACGGTATATCAGCACGTTACCCTCTATGCTGGTGGCCAATTCCTTTGAGGTCATGTTACTGGTGAAATAGTCCTGGGCAGCCTTGACGATGGGCTTTTTCTTGTCAGCATTCAGCGTGATGGCAAGGCAGGCTGTGCGAGAGAGCAAAATAGACTTCACGTGACGATAGCCACCGTTGTTCAGCTGTGACATCTCTTCTATCTCCACCATGTGTTCCTTCAAGTCAAGTCCCTTCTCTTTTTGCAGAAAAGGAGCCACCTTGTCCATCAGTCGCTCGAAGTTCCAATATTTCATGTAGCCCATGAGCCGCGCCAGTTTACGGGAGTTCCACCACTCTCGTCCTTCACTATCCGTTTCTTTAATGCCGTCGAAGGGTGACAGCATCTCTTCTGGATTAAATAATTCTTGTTCGTCCATACCTAATAAGTTGAATTAACCGCCAACTTCTATTTTGTTGTTGTCGTCTTCCTTCCTATTCAGCAATATTCTATCTTTGGCATTCAATGGTGAAACAACGGGCTTACCAGTCTTGGCTTCGAGTTCCATGCGGGCATTACGGGCAATCTCGCCGCCTTGACGGGCAACGTCCATGTGGTCACCAAACGTCTCGGGATTCTGACTCTCTGATATTTCCTTGGTGGATAGTTCTGCCAGCATGTTCATCACCAATTCGCGATTGGTCATGTTGTCACGAAGGTTCTCTTTCTTCAGCCCTTTGAACTTCTTATACTCCCGTGCCGTCATACCAGCCCAAGTATGATAGATAATATCAGTCAGTGTTGCAAACTGTACACCTTCTTCCAATCCCCTACGTTTCCACTCATCTGTCAAGTCTTTGCGAATCTCTATCGACTTCAGACGTTGATTAATCCAGTTGTCTGAATAGCCCAACCGCTTGTAGTCCAATAAAGCCTGTTGAATACCCAACTCTGGGTCTTGCATCTGGTCAAGTCGATGTGCAGCCACCTGTGCCATCCATTGCTTAAAGGGTTCAGCCTTTGGTGACGGAATGGATTGAATCAGTCGGAAAAGTTGCTCTGTATCTGCAACATCCGTCTTTCGCATCTTTCCGTCTTCAGCCTGCAATTTCAACTGGTGACAATTTGTCACCGTTTCATTTCCTTCCTCTTTAAGCCTTTGTTTAAGTTTGTTCCAATACTTGCGTGCCGTCTGATAGTCTTTGCTCTCAGCAAGCACACCACAAACGTCCACTATCGAGAAGTACCACTTCTCTTCCACGTCATCATACACGGCGCGGACCTTTTTCTCTTCAAAAAGCTTTATCTGATTGAACTTTGTCATACCTTCTATGTTTTTTTAATCTCCAACTAATATGTATGTTTTGTGAATATGATTTTTTTGTAGAATAAGCGCTACTCATCATGAAAATCTTGTTATTCTATTACATAACATCGAATTTGGTAATCATCCGTAACCTCAACGTTATTTTCATATAATTCTTCACCATTATGGTAAGCATATTGCAAACTTTTAGCTTCCATCTTCCTTTCTCCATTTTGACTGGCAGAAAAATAAAAACGATTGTTTGAGCTAAGCAATTCTCTTCTTTTATGCATCTTACCTTGATTTCCCATTGGTGTATGTATCGGGTTTAAAACGATATCTGTTTTCTCCAATAGTTGTTCAAAACGCACCTGTAAATCTTCTCGCTGGGGAATACGAAAAATAGGTTGATTATCTTTTCCTTGCAAATTCTTAATAATATTCAACTCTCCACATTGAAGTATCAGGATACGTTTTTCTTTAATCACGAAATGACGTTTATTTTCTAGTTCCTGGATGAAACGTTCACATAACATTTCATTGTTATCTAATTCACCATGCGTAGAGAATAATTGATTAGTGAAAAGATTTCTTGGTTTTCCTTGTTCAACCATGAATAATCCATGCTTAAACTTTACAAAATCACTTTCTTCAATTTCTCTTACCTCAAACAAAACGGTCACATCCTTGTTCGCAATTTCTTGCTCAAGAGTGTATACTTCATCTTCTCTGATAAGAGAATGGCCACAAAACAATATTATGTCTGAACAAGAATGATTAATAATTTCAACAAAAATTGAATGCCGTTTTTGCCATTTTAAACTTGAGCGGAGTGACACTAATTCTATTTTCAACATATTCAAACAAATAATTATGTTTATAAAGATTCTCGATTATCTCCCTCTTTCTGCCCAATCGCCTCTATCCAAGTTCCTATACCCTACAGCCTCAGCGATATGTTGGTCTTCCTCATTATAGACCTCCATTCTTGTCACTGTTTATAATACTCTTCTCCAAATCCTCCAGCATCTTTAAGTCCTCTGCATCTGCTTCTTGGGCTTCAAGTTGTTTGCGTCTTGCATTAAAGACATCATACACCTGCTTGACCGTAGCCTCTGCCTCAGCATTGGAAATAGAGCCGTGCCCTTGTAAAATGTCCTTCTCTTGGAATGTCAGCAGATTGTCTACATTTTTCCGCCAATAGTCAAGAGTAAGGTCTCTTCGGCCTTTCACCCGTTCCTCAGCACTGGTAAGGAAGATGTCAACGAGGCGGTCTAAAGAGTCTATCTCATCATTTTGAAGATAATTTTTGGCAATGATGACATCACCCTTACGTACTACACTTCCTTTCCAGGTGGTCAATCCCATGTTGGGCAGTTCAGCATTGGCACGTGCAACTATCAGCTCGGCAGCTGTCTGATGAGTGACAGCATAAAGTAGTTTATTCTGCGTTTCAGCAAAGAACATCTGGGTAGCCTTGTCTGTCTTATCGTAGTCGCTGCTGAGTTTGAACAAGTCGCGTACTTTTTGGTAGAATCGTTTCTCTGATGCACGGATGTCACGGATGCGAGCCAGTAACTCATCGAAGTAGTCAGGACGACCGTCAGGGTTCTTCAGCCTCGCATCATCCATCGTGAATCCCTTTACGAGATATTCCGTTAAGTGTTCCGTTGCCCATTGGCGGAACTGCGTCCCCCTCAATCCACGGACACGATAACCTACCGCAATAATCATCTCCAAAGAGTAGAAAACCACATTGTAGTTCTTGCCGTCAGCGGCAGTAGTTAAGAAATTCTTAACAACTGAAAATTCGTTCAACTCCTTTTCTTTCAAGATGTTGGCTATATGCATACTGATGTTTGGCTTCGAGGTGGCAAAAAGTTCTGCCATCTGTTGTTGGTTCAGCCAAATCTTCCCATCCTTGGCATATAGTGCTACCGATGCATGTCCGTCAGCGGTTCGGTAAATGATGATATTCTGTTGTTCGTCCATATTTCTTATACCTTATATATTATACCCCACGCTCTGCCCAGTCGCCACGGTCGAGATTGCGGTAGCCGATGGCTTCGGCGATGTGCATGGACTGCACTTTCTCTGAGCCTGCGAGGTCGGCAATAGTGCGGGCAACTTTCAGGATGCGGCTGTAGGCACGGGCAGAGAGTTTCAGGCGCTCCATGGCCATGCGGAGCATATCGAGTGAGGCGGCATCGGGCTCGGCAAACAGGTGGAGCATACGATCGGTCATCTGTGCATTGCAATGGATGGCCCCCTCCCGGCCTCCCCCTTGGGGAAGGTGACTGAAACGCTCTGTCTGGATATTGCGGGCGGCAATGACGCGCTCGCGGATGGCGGCACTTGGCTCACCTGGTTGCATCTGCGACAGCTGGGCAAAGGGAACTGCCTGAATCTCGCAATGGATGTCGATACGATCGAGGAGCGGACCGCTGATCTTGTTCATGTAGCGCTGGATCTGGCCAGGGGTACAGGCGCAACGATGAGTGGGGTCGCCATAGTAGCCACAAGGGCAGGGATTCATGGAGGCCACAAACATGAAGGAGGCCGGATAGTCAATGGAGTACTTGGCACGGCTCACGGTGATATGGCGGTCCTCAAGCGGCTGGCGAAGGACTTCCAGGACAGAGCGGTTGAATTCGGGCAGCTCGTCGCAGAAGAGAACACCATTATGGGCCAGAGAGATTTCGCCCGGCTGAGGATTCTGGCCGCCCCCGACGAGGGCCACTTGCGAGATGCTGTGATGGGGCGAGCGGAAGGGGCGTTGCGAGATCAGCGACGTACCCTTTTTCAGTTTGCCGGCCACGGAATGGATTTGTGTGGTTTCCAGACTCTCGGAGAGGGTGAGCGGTGGCAGAATACTGGGCAACCGCTTGGCCATCATCGACTTGCCTGAACCGGGAGGGCCGACCATGATGAGGTTGTGGCCACCGGCGGCGGCCACTTCGAGGGCGCGCTTCACACTCTCCTGACCACGCACATCGGCATAGTCGAGGTCGAAATCATACTGATGGTCGTAGAATTCCTTACGGGTGTCAATGCGCATCGGTTCGTATTGTTCCAGACCGTTGAAGAACTTGACGACATCCATGAGCGTATCCATGCCATAGACATCGAGGTTGTTGACCACGGCAGCCTCGCTGATATTCTCGCGAGGCACAATGAGGCCACGGAACTTCCCGGCACGGGCGCGGATGGCAATGGGCAGCACACCACGGACGGGATGGAGCTTTCCGTCGAGTCCCAACTCACCCACCAGCATGAACTCGCCAAGGCGGTCACTGCTCACCTTGTTATCAGCGGCCAGAATGCCAATGGCCAGTGGCAGGTCGTAGCCCGAACCCTCCTTCTTGAAATCGGCAGGCGACAGGTTGATGGTCAGTTCGGCCACAGGCATGCGGAAGCCGTTGTTCTCCACAGCCGCCTTAATGCGGTCGTAGCTCTCGCGCACGGCAGTATCAGCCATGCCTGACAGGTGGAACAGCACACCTTTTGCCATACTTATCTCGATAGTCACCGTGATGGCCTCCAGTCCCATCACGGCAGCACAGTAAGTCTTTACCAACATAATATTTTTAGGTTTTAGATGCAAAGATAGTGCTTTTTATCGACAATCCTATTATTGAAGATAAAAATAACATGAATTTGCCGAAATATTAAAGACAGGTATTATACATGAAAACCATGTGGACGATGGCATCAGCTGATCGTCCACATGGTTATTGGTAAAGACGGAAAAACAGTTATTTACCGAATGAACAGGAGTTCGCGGTATTTCGGCAGTGGCCAGAGCGAATCGTCAACGATGAGTTCCAGCTTGTCGATTTCATAGCGTATGACATCAAGGTAAGGCTCTACCTTGTCGTGATAGGCAATGGCCTTCTCATGCTCGTCTTCGATTTTGTTGGCCAGCTTGCGGGCGTTGACGAGTTCCTCGACACCCTTCTCGATGGCGGAGGTGCGCTCGGCGATTTCCTGAATGATCTTCTTGTTGCGGACAGACAACTTGTCGGCGGTGTCGATGGGGAAGACAACGGCCATGTTGCTGACGTTTTGCAACAGCGCGCTCTGGTAGCGGGTGGCGACAGGGATGATATGGTTCATCGAGAGGTCGCCTAAGACACGAGCCTCAATCTGAATTTTCTTCGTGTAGGTCTCCCACTTCACCTCGTTGCGGGCCTCCAACTCCTTGCGGGTCATCACGCCGAGGCTCTCGAACATCTGGATGCTCTCCTCGTCGAGGTAGCGCTCGAAGATCTTCGGGCACGACTTCTCCACGTCGAGACCGCGCTTCTCTGCTTCCAGCACCCACTCGTCGCTGTAACCGTTGCCGTCGAAACGGATGGGCTTGCAGGTCTTGATGTCGTCGCGCAGCACATCGATGATGGCGTGGAACGTGGCCGAGTGGCCGGTGCCGGCGAGCTTCTTCTCGAACTCAGGAATCTTCGCGTCAACACGCTTCTTGAAGCTTACGAGGGCCTCGGCGACGGCGCTGTTGAGGGCAATCATCGCGCTGGCACAGTTGGCCTCGCTGCCCACGGCGCGGAACTCGAAGCGGTTGCCGGTGAAGGCGAAGGGCGACGTGCGGTTGCGGTCGGTGTTGTCGATGAACAGCTCGGGAATCTCGGGGATGTCCATCTTCAGGCCCTGCTTGCCGGCCATGGCGAGGATGTCGTCTACGTCGGCCTTCTCGATGTGGTCGAGCAGCTCTGAAACCTGCTTGCCGAGGAACGACGAGACGATGGCGGGAGGAGCCTCGTTGGCACCCAGACGGTGGGCGTTGGTGGCGCTCATAATCGAGGCCTTCAGCAGACCGTTGTGCTTATAGACACCCATCAGTGTCTCGACGATGAACGTGGCGAAGCGCAGGTTGGCCTCTGGTGTCTTGCCAGGAGCATGGAGCAGCACGCCCGTGTCGGTTGAGAGCGACCAGTTGTTGTGCTTACCACTACCGTTGATGCCTGCGAAAGGCTTTTCGTGGAGCAACACGCGGAAGCCGTGCTTGCGGGCCACCTTCTTCATCACCGACATCAGCAACATGTTGTGGTCAACGGCGAGGTTCGTCTCCTCGAAGATGGGGGCTAGCTCAAACTGGTTGGGAGCCACCTCGTTGTGGCGCGTCTTGCAGGGGATGCCGAGTGCCAAGGCCTCGAACTCCAGGTCCTTCATGAAGGCCTGCACGCGCTCAGGGATAGCACCGAAGTAGTGGTCGTCCATCTGCTGGTTCTTGGCCGAGTCGTGGCCCATCAGCGTGCGACCCGTCAGCAGCAGGTCAGGACGGGCGGCGTAGAGGCCCTCGTCTACGAGGAAATACTCCTGCTCCCAACCGAGGTTCGACGTCACCTTTTTCACGGCGGGGTCGAAGTAGTGGCACACATCCACGGCGGCGACGTTCACGGCGTGCAGGGCGCGCAGCAGCGGAGCTTTATAGTCGAGTGCCTCGCCTGAGTAGGCAATAAATACGGTGGGGATGCAAAGCGTGTCGTCGATGATGAAGACGGGCGACGTGGGATCCCATGCCGAATAGCCGCGTGCCTCGAAAGTGGAACGGATGCCTCCAGAGGGGAATGACGAGGCATCAGGTTCCTGCTGAACGAGCAGTTTGCCCGTGAACTCCTCCACCATACCGCCCTTGCCGTCGTGCTCAATAAACGAGTCGTGCTTCTCAGCAGTGCCTTCCGTCAGTGGCTGGAACCAGTGCGTGTAGTGTGTCACACCATTTTCTATGGCCCACTGCTTCATGCCTGCAGCCACTGCATCGGCCACATCGCGGTCTAACCGTGCGCCATTGTCCATTACGTCTATCATCTTGTGGTACACGTCCTTCGGCAGGTACTTGTACATTTTCTCACGATTGAAAACCTTCTTGCCAAAATAATTGCAAGGCCTTTCACTGGATGTTTTTACGTCGAGAGCCTTCTTTTTGAATGCCTCACCGACAACCTGAAATCTTAATGCTTCCATAATCTTTTTACTTTATTGGGTTATACATTATATGCTATTGTTTACTCTGGGAGCGCAGACTCAATGGTCTGCCATGGAACCGTGGCCGTCGAGACCGCATCGGTGGCAGACGAGTCGTCCACGCTTCCGGAATGCGATGCAAAGGTACAGCAAAAAAGAAAGCAACCAATAATCATTCTTTCATTTTGATTGTTAAATCTTTTATAAACTAACACTTTGTAACATTTTATGATTATTTACTGTCATTTTGTTTTATATTTGATAAAATATGGCATCTTTATGTTACAAATCGTCATTACGAAGAATGGAAAACAAAAGCCCTCCCCTGCCGCCTTCTGTTGTGCGGAGAGGAGGGACAGAAAGGAAACTATCTGGAGATCATGGTTGCAGCGTGAAACCCAGAACCAGATAGGCCTTTTGTGAACAGGGGTTAGCGACGACCTGCCCGAATACGGGAATGGAGAACGAGTCGGTCACACGGATGATCTTCGTCGCTTTCAGCGCAACGTTGGTAACGGCGAAGCCGCTGGTCCAGCCATTATATGCAGTGGTGGCAAAAGGGATGGCTCCGGCTACCGCCGTCCAGTCGACCGTGGCAAGTTTAAAGGGGACAGCCACTTCTACGTAACTGCTATAAGCTCGCTTTCCGTCCTTGTTTGTGCCATCGTTGCCTGCAAAATTGGTAAAACACTGAAGCGATGCGAACCCGAAATCGTAGCCGATGTTGGCCTCGAACACATGGTTTGTGTTATGGGCTTCGTACATGAAATAACGGCCATCGGGATCACCACCGTCAGCTTTGTTAAACCAGTAGTCGGTTACGCCGATGTTCAGCCCGCCAATGCTGTAAGCGAGCGTTAGGTCAAACTCCTTGGTATCGTTGGCATCGGTCAGACCCACGCTACCCCAGGCCGTCAGACTCAAGCCCTTGTATTCCACACCGAGTGTCGGCTGTAGCGACACGTTGCCGAGATCCTGTCCGCGCCAGATGTAGTTGCTAACGATGTCTCCACTAAGTGTAAGCCTCACCCCCGACCCCTCTCCCAAAGAGAGGGGAGTAGTTTCCTGTGCCATTGAGGTGAACGCTGTAAGTGATAATAACACGCAAATAACATTTGTTTTCATAATCTTTCCTTTTATTAATACTTGATTTGACTATTCACTCCCCTCTCCCCTTGGAGAGGGGTTGGGGGTGAGGCTATTTAATTGTAACAAGCCTCGCCATGTTCATAAATATCGAGGCCTTCCTCTTCAATGCGCTTGTCAACGCGCAGGCCATGTGCTTTCTTGATGCCATAAAACAGGGCGAATCCGCAGGCAGCTGCCCAGAGGTCGATGACGAGGATGCCGAAGCACTCAGCACCGAAGAATCCCCAGCCGTGACCGTAGAAGGCACCGTTAGAAGTAGACAGCAGACCTGTCATCAGCGTACCCAGGATACCGCAGACACCGTGTACTGACGAGGCACCCACAGGATCGTCGATATGCAGCACGTGGTCGATAAATTCGATGGCAAAGACCAGCACCAGTCCACAGACGAGGCCGATGATCACAGCACCGAAGGGCGATACGAGGTCACAGCCTGCCGTGATACCCACGAGTCCGGCCAGCACACCGTTCAGCGTCAGAGAGAGCGACGGCTTGCCATACTTGATCATCGTGAGGAACATCGTAGCCACACCACCTGCAGCAGCAGCGAGGTTCGTGGTCAGGAACACGTGCGAGATAGCGATGCGGTTCACTTCGCCAGAGGCAGCCAGCTGACTTCCGGGGTTGAATCCGAACCATCCCAGCCAAAGGATAAACACACCCAGAGCGGCCATCGTCAGGTTGTGACCAGGAATAGCGCGGCTCTTGCCGTTCTTATCATATTTACCGATACGGGGACCCAGTGCCAGCGCACCAATCAGGGCCAGTATGCCGCCCACAGAATGAACGATGGCAGAGCCTGCAAAATCGTGGAACACATCGCCGAAGGTCGTCATCATAAAACCGTCGGCAGCATTGTTGCAGAGCCAGCCGCCGCCCCAAGTCCAATGACCCTCAACGGGATAGATAATCAGCGAGATGACTGCACTATAGATAAGGTACATCGAGAACTTCGTGCGCTCGGCCATAGCACCGCTGACAATAGTGGCAGCAGTAGCACAGAAGACGGTCTCGAAAATCAAGAAACCCTCTACGGGCAGATCGCTCTCATAGAAGCTCAAGTCGCCCCAGTTAGGTGCGCCGATGAAACCACCGAGTACATCGCCGCCGAACATAAAGCCGAAGCCAAGGAAGAAGAACAGCAACGAGCCGAACATAAAGTCGACAAAGTTCTTCATCAGGA
>CAMYVQ010000036.1 GCA_947302435.1 uncultured Prevotella sp.
AAGTTGGTGGAGAAGCGGATGCGGTCGCTCACGTTGTAGTCGAGCACCAAGCGGGTGGTCAGACGATCCATGCGCTGCTTGATCACCGTACCCGACTGATGGTTGTAGCTGGCCGAGATGCGGAACGTGGCCTTCTCGCCGCCACCGCTCACATTGACATTCGCCTCGTGCTGCTCGCCAAACTGCTTGATGGCATCCACCCAGTCGGTGTTCTTGTTCCAGTTGTTGGCATCGTGCCACGAATCAGCCGGAACGTAGTTGATTTCCTTGATGTTGGACGTGGCACTGGAACTCTGCGTGGGGTTGTAGAACTCCTCTTTCAGCATCATGGTATAGTTGTCGCCATTCAGCAGGTCATAGCCCTTCGGCATCCAAGTGCCGGTGAACTTATAGCCGAGCGTCACCTTCGGCTTGCCACGGGCACCGCGCTTGGTGGTGATCTGAATGACACCGTTGGCACCCTGCGAACCCCAGATGGCCGTTGCGGCAGCATCCTTCAGCACGGTGATGCTGGCAATATCGTCCACACTGACCGCCAAGAGCGAGGAGAAAGCCTCCTCGTCGGCGTTCTCAATGTCAATGTCGCCCGTGTTGTACTCGAAAATCTTGTCGTCGACGACAATCAGAGGTTCGGCACTGCCGTTCAGCGTAGACACGCCACGCAGACGCATCGAGGTGCCTGCACCGAGGTTACCCGAATTGCTGACAATATCCAGACCGGCAATCTCGCCCTGCAGGGCCTCGTCGGCAGAGGTGAAGGCCATGCCTTCCACTTCGGCCATGTTCATGGTCTGTTGCGAAACAGAAATCTCGCGCTTGTCAATGTTCAGGCCACCAGAGTTGGAACGGCGGCCTTTTACGGTCACTTCAGTAAGAGTGGTGTTCTCGTTCTCCAACTTGATATTGAAACGGGTCTGAGTGCCAATTGTAATCACCTTGGTCTTATTACCCACGTATGAAATCACGAGCTTGTTCTTCGGGTTCTTGATCTCCATGGAGAAATTACCCATCATATCAGTCTGCGTGGCACTGATGATACGGTTGTTCCCATCGCGTTCCACCACATTGGCCATCATAATGGGGCCCATGGAGTCTTCCACCGTGCCCGATATGACTTTTGCCTGAGCCATTGCCATTTGGGCAATGACGGTGAACAGGAGTGTCAGTAGGATTTTTGATCTTGACATAAGATATTCGTCTTTAATTCTTTTACAATGATGGATTAATACTGCCCGTTACCATTATTACACAGGGGCGTGTCGATGCCGTGAATGGTCACGAAAGCAGAAGATTCGATGATGCTATACGTCTTACCATCTTCTACTGTTGTCCTGATGTCGCGGGCAATGATGTTGGCAGTGCTCGAAGAGGCATTGATAGTGACCGCCGTGTTGGCAGCATCTTTCACGACGAGCTTATCGCCGCCGCCTGAAATACTCAGTGTCTGGGCAATGCCCAACTCGTTGGTGCAGAAGGTAGAGAACTGAGACTCTGGCTTGGTCAGGCCAGTTTCAGGATTGTAGTTCTTGAAATAGCGGTCGGCAAAAAGCGAACTGTTCTGGGTATGATAGCGCACGAACTTGGCCATCTTTTCCAATTGTTTCTTCACATAGGCCGAGGCATCTTCTTGCTTGGTGAAGCCATACTGTGCGGCCACGCTCTCCCAGTCGTTGACAATTTCCTTCACACTCTTCCAGGTGGGCAGTCCCATGGTCTGCTGGGCCTTCTTCATGGCTTCGAACGTGGGTGCGTAGATGGTGTAGTTGTAGGCACTGAGCATGCCCCAGTTGTCGTTGCTGTCGAACACGCGATAGGCATTCATCTTGGTTTCCTTCTGGGCTGGTGTCTCGGTTGACGCACCTGTGACGATGCCGGCGAAGGTGTAGAGGCCTTCGTCGTTGAACTCCAAGCAGAAGTTCAGGAAATGGTCATACTCCGGGGCATCCACGTCATAGTTGGCTTCGGCATCATAGAATTCGGGACGCGACAGGGCATCCATCACGCTGGTGATAGTGGGCTGTATGGGATAGTCCAAACGATAGACCGTGCCGTTCTCGATCTTTGCATCAGCACTATTCATGTCGAAGACCTCAGTAATCGTGGACCACTGCGAGGGGTCTGACAGCTGCAGACCACCGGCTACCTTCGTACCCACGGAACCCGAACCGTCGACCACGACGACACCGCCATGCTTGGTCTTGTAATACTTATTGCCATAGAGGGCATACTGCGGCGTGCCTAAACCCGTCTCGGTGGAGTCGGCCAGCACAATGGTACAATAGTCGAGCAGATCCTTGATCTGGGTGTTGAACTCGCCCGACTCAATGTTCACCTCCTTGGCACCGACAGGCTCCCTGTAGGAACTGAGCTGATTATAGGGGCCTCCCTGATAGATGTAGCGCTTCACCATGACATGGAAAGAGCCTGAAGCGGTGGGCTCGAAACGGAAGCGAAGCCCCTTGAGGCCATCTTCATCCTTCACCGAAGCGGCATCGACCACGATGAACTGCGACTCATTGTCGGTCGGGACGAACAAGCCATAGCGGGCTTTCATGGAGAGCAGGTAGTAATACATGTCGGCTCCCAACTTCGAAGCGACACCTGCCGTGGTCTGGTGGTCGTTCAGCATCTCACCCATGGTGCGCATGTCATGATAGACGGATGCTGGACCCAGCACGGAGTTATAGAGCTTCGGGCCGAAAAGCTTGTTCATCTTGTAGATCACACCGTTGTTGGCAATGGTCACATCGTAATTGCCGTCGCTCTTGTGGGCAATGTCGTCCTTGGTCACATCGAGGAACTCGAAGGCATCGTTCTGAACGGTCGAGAAGGTGCTGGGCACCGTCTTGGTGAGATAGGGCTTCATCACATTGTTCAAGACACTGGCAAAAATCGACGGGTCGTTATTGTAAACGGCATCCAAGTGGGCATCGAGGTTCTCCGACGTGAGGCCAAGCCCCGGAACGCCCATGTTTTTCAGAATATAGGCCGCCTCCTTCAGGAAATAGTCCTCGACAGCTTTGTCGTTGGGTGCCAAGATGGCGGCGATTTCCGCTTCGTCGCTGGTATTGCTATTGCTTGATTTGAGGGTGGGGTTGTAATTGTTCCATCCTGGGTCGAAGCTCAGCAACTCATTATCGGCAATGGTCTTGCCACGGTATGGCTGTGACAGCTTGACTTGATGCGAGTTCTTGCTGAGATAGCGAATGGCATAGACGGTGTCGCGCTGTCCGCCCACCAGCTCACTGACGTTGTTGGTCAACGTACTGTCGGCAAAGGGGAAGCAATAATAGTCGAGCATGCGCGAGAAATGGTGGGTATCGGCAGTGGAACGCAGGATCTCGGCCATGTTGCCGGGATTCACCAGCACCTCGTCGAGCTGGTGGATATATCCGTTCTGACACACCACATCGGACTTGATGACCTGACGGTCGAAGACATAGGCAGCCCCGTCGGCATAGTCGTGACCGGTCAGGATCTTGAAGTCACTGTCACCGCCCGTAATGGTCATATTGTTGTTGAGCATGTATTCGCCCGTGAGGTGTACCATCGGAGCCACCGTATTGTCGTAGACGACATTGACAGAGGGACGGCCTGCCGAGCGGAAACGGTCAAAATACTTGTTGTTGGCAGGCATGTCCTGAACGGCTAACGGGGTAACGGCGTATGACAGCTGCATGTTGGTGATGTGCTTCACCAACTGTCCCTGCAACAGGTCTCCGACATTGTTCTGCTGGTTCGACAAGGTGCCTAAGAGGATGGCATTGTCGAGCATGGAACCGAACAACAGCTCGGCTTTCTGGGCATAGGTCAGTTCATCATAGCTCTTGGCACCAAACTTGTTGTTCCCATTGGCGAAAAAGCGTGCGAAAGCTTCATCATTGGCGGGGAAGATGGATTTACTACCCGTCTTGTCAAGTACCTCGGCATAGCCCAGGTCATCAATCAGCCGGCAATACGTGTTGAACGTGCCCTCCAACTGTGAAGACTCATGAAGCTCTTTGTAGATACTCTCGCCAAGCCACGATGGCAATTCCCCTTCTGGCACTAAGTAATCCTTCTTACAGGACACCAATCCCAAGCATAACAGGGATGCACACAAAAAGAGTTTTTTCATAAAAAAGATTGTTATTAGCTAATATTGTTTTGTTTTATTTCGAAATATTCGTAGTTTGCGCAATTTCGAAGTGCAAAATAACTAAAAAAATATGAAACAGCAAAAAAAAACGTATATAAATTTTTGCCATTCAACTACATTTTTTGCGCCCTCGCACCAGGGCGCAAACGGCATGAAAATGGGGGAGTTCCGCCATCCATATTGAATGATGTCGTTATCAGACTTCAATGACATTGTCATTTGACTTCAATGACATTGTCATTTGACTTCAATGATACCGTCATTTGACTTCAATGACGACATAAAACAATATCGACTGTGAAACGGGCAAAAAAAATGCGGCACCCATCGTATCACACGATGAATGCCGCCCCTCATTATTAACCAATTATTTCATCAATTATTTAACAACGTATTTTTTGCCGTTGATAATGTAGAGACCTGCCTTCAAGCTCTTCACATCGCCCTGAGCCTTCACACCGGTGAGGGTGTAGATGGCAGAAGCGGTCTTGGCATCGATAGTAAGATCTTTGACACCTGCAGGCTCACCTGCGGTAATACGATCAATCTTCAGGTTGTCGAACCAGATACGGCGATCATTGTTGATATAGTTAGACCTCAACTCGAACTTCGTAGGTACGCTCTTGTCGAAAGCAACTTTCTCAGTGGTAATGACACCCTTGGCAGAAGTAGTGGTGCAGTAGACAGTACCCTCACCGAAATCCATGATGACCTCGAACGAGTTCTTAGCCAAAACAGTTCCTGTGACAGGGTGACCCTCAATATCAAGAGCACCTTCGGGAGGCATGTTTGCGTAGGTGCCGCCAGAACCGTACTGCAGGCTGCCCAGTTCGATAGGCAGTGTGCTTGAGTCATCAATCTTGTTGTCGTAGTAGTTAGCATAGAAACCGGCAAGGATAGAATCGGTCTCGTTCTTCAGATAGAAGCCGACAAAGCGTCCGCTCAAGCCCTGGAGGAACAGGTCGCAGTTCACTTTCAGGATATTGGTTCCCATCGTTCCGTCAACAGTCGGGTCGAAGAGGACAGTACCCGTGCCATTACCAACACGTACATAACCCTTGTAGAGTTGCACGCCGTTATCCCAGATACCCTGCTGATAAGGATAGGCATCGTTTACGTTCACATCAAAGTTGGAGAATTCCATAGAGCCCAATGTACCAGCAATGCTGTAGAGCTCGGTTTCCTCGCTCTGGACTGCCTCGTTCTCGAAGTCGATGTCAACGATGGCAGCAATGGCAGAAGCAGGAACAGTAGTCTTAAAGAGTTCGATTGCTGCATTGAGTTCTGCATTGGCAGCCACGATGATAGCAGCATTCTCCTCGCTATACTGGGAAGCCTTCATCTGCGCCTGAATGCCCTTGGCCTTGCTGATGGCAGTGATAAGCTTGTCTTTGCCTGTTGCTGCGTCGTAGACACGGAGTTTCAGGGTAAGCTCGGCAGCATCAATAACAGTCTGCATGGACTTCAGCGTATCGTTGACAGCAGTGAACCGACGATTGGCAGCGATGATAAACTTAGTAGCAGTCTGATAGACCTCATACTCCAGAAGACCGCTCTCGTTTGATGTAGAAGAAACATATTCGTCCTTGTCGTAAGTGGCAATGATGTCGTCCTGGCTCATAGCCTCATAAGCGGCAATCTTGCCCTCGATGGTGTCGGCGCATGCTTTCAGCTCGTCCTTGCCCCAGAAGAGGTTTGCGTCAGCAATACTTTCGGCAGCGGCGGTGAGTGCATCGCGGCCAGCCTTAATCTGAATACGCACGTTCTCCTCGTACTTCAACTCAGCCTGATTGTATTTGTTCTCGTTCTTACCAAAGATAGACGCATTGGCAACATAGGCGACAGATCCCAGCTTCAATGACTGATAAGCCTCTTTACAGTAAGCCATCAGGCCAAACTCATAGGTTGCATCTTCCTCAATCTGAACAGGGAGGATGAACGGAGTGAGATTCACAGGATGCAAATCCTTCATAACCGCCTTGACGGTGTCGCCACTGGCAATATTCCGGATATATGCGATAGCGTATGCGGGCTGCAGGCCGTCATCATTGTTCCAGTCTTTGTTTTTGGGCTCGCGCAAGGCAGCCGAACTCTCAATGCTGAACACATAAGAACCGGCAGACAGAGACATCTGGGTGCTCACGCCCATCGGAGTGGTAGGAGCGCCGTTGTTCCAGGTGTTACCGTTCTGGAAGTGTCCCATGTCGGGATAAGCACCGTTGTTCCAGTGGGCACGTTCAGCTGGCAGACAGTTCCAAACACCGATGTTGGAAACCTTCTGTGTGTTGCCTGCGGTCTCTTTGATACCCAAATAGTTGGCAACATCACCTGCCAAATAGTCGTCCATGTTATCTTCAAGGAAACCGTCAAGGATATCTGTTGCTGTTTCCAATGCTTCCTCAAGATCATCCTGACTACTTTCATCGCCAATGGCCACAAGGTCATCTATGGCTTCCTGCAAGCCAGAATCTTCTATAATAGCATCAGGCCAAGCGTAGCAATTCTTGTAGGCATTGATTTTCTCAATCATTGCGTCGCGCTGACGAAGGTCAGCAAACTGCTGGGCCTTGGCAATCTGCAGGTCGGCAATCTCGATGTTGGTAGCCATGCCAGTGAAAGAGATGAAATAGGTACGGGGAGTGCCGTCGCCAACAATGGCATAGTTGAAAGTCTTCCATTCTTCTGACAACTCCTCAGCAGTGTTGGCGATAACTGCATCGGTTTCTCCATTATACACACCATCAGCATTGCCAGCCACTCTCACCAAGTTGTTTTCTACGGCAACCGTCTTCACACGGATAGACAGAGCCACACTGCCCTTCATCTTATAGCTAACGACATAGGTATCGTTGGCATCGCCCGGTTCAAACTTGTAGTACATGCCTTCGGTCGTGGTGGCATCAAGGCTCTGCACAGAGTTAATACCTTCGGCATAGCCATTGGCATTCAGAATGAAGGTCTCGTCGAGTGTCTTGTTTTCAGCAGCCGACACAACGGTCCAGCCGGTGAAGTCAGCAAAGGCACTGTTGGCATTGATGTTGGCTTCCGTAATTTGGAAACGTCCCTGCGGAGTGTAAACATACTCATTCTTCTCAAGAGCGAATGAGCTGACGACACTCAGCATTGCAAGAGTTGCAAAAAGTAGTCTTTTTTTCATAATTTTGAATTGATTAGTTATTAATTAAGGAATTATGTTTCGTTTCTATTGGTAAATCGTATTCGACAAAGTTCAGTAGTTCGGGTGCAAAGTTAGGTATTTTTGTTGATATAGAACAAAAAAACAGGGATGATTTTTGTCAATCGTCCCCGTTTTTTGATACAATTGATATATGAATGGCTATTTCACAACCACTTTTTGGGTCTCAGTACGACGACCGTCACTCATTTTGACGATGTATGTTCCGGCCTCAAGACCCATGCGACGGGCCGTTGTCACGGCCTCACCCTTGGCTGATGCAAACGTACAAAGTTTCATACCACTGAGACCATAGACCTCACAGCTTACTGGTGTGGAAGTGGCGATCTGGCCAATGCCTGCTGGGTCGACGGTGACGGTAAGCACACCATTCTTGTCCAACAATGCCGAAGTGTCCCAGTAGAGACCGTCGGGCAGGTCGGGCAGGTCGAGGGTGGGATTACCGGCAAAGGAACTGCTGGCGGTCCAAAGGGTGAACGAATCGCCGGCCTGCGGCGTATAGCCTTCGTTGAGTGTCACCTTCACCGTTCCGTTGATGGTGAGAAGCGATGCCAAAAGCACAGAATAGGAGCTCTTGCTCTTGATCATCAGGTCGACGGTGGCACCTTCCTTGATGTTCATACTGCTATTGGCTTTCAGTGTGCCTGGGTTAGAGGAAACGATGGAACTGTTCACCACACGGGGCAACACTGCTGCACCGCTCTCCACAATGAGCGTGGTGAGAAGGCCGCGGCCCACGATTCTGCCAGTCCCCTTCACCTTTACAGACGAGGTGAACCACACATCCACCAATTTGGAATCATTGAAATAGAGGTCGCCCTCTTCGATGGTGAGCGAGTTGGTGAACAGTCCGGCTTTCTTCACGAGCAGATAGCCCGTGCCGCGCTTCACGAGCGGCGACGACGAACTGAACGCATCCTTCATATTGGCATTGTTTCCGCCAATATAGTAGGTGCCAGTACCGGTAAGGCTGCCAGTGCCTGTGACACTGCCAATCACCACATTATAATATGTGTTGGAATTTTGAGGGTCGACATTGCTCACGCTCATGCCTTCGTTGAGCTGGAGGGTGGCCTTGGGCATGCCCTTGCTGTTGGTGATATTGAACGATGGCTCGTATTGCTTCTTGTTCTGGCGGTTCTCCCTGCCGGGTATGATGGTGCCCTCGAACTGGCTCCAGTCGCCATTCCAATAACAGCGCACACCACCTGTATAGACATTGAACTTGCCCGATCCCAACAGCTTTCCATTGTAGTTGCCACGGAACGAGCCGTAGAAGGTGCCGGTCTTGCCTGCCGGAACCACAAAGTTTGAGCGGTTGCTCACACCTGCACCGTCTTCCATGTTTGCACCCCAGACGATACCATTCTGGAATTCAACGGTGTCGGGAGCCTGATCGAGATTCGACGACTGGATAAAGTTCACCCGTCCGCCCTTCACAACAAGTTTCTTATAGGTGCCACCCACACCAGTGGTGAGCGTGCCTGCACCCGTCTTGCTGACCACGGCACCTGCACCCCTCAGTCCCTTGTTGATGGTGAAGGCCATGTTTGAAGGCACATCGACAGACACACTGCCTGACACATTGACGGTCTGATCGGTGATGACGGGCTGGCTGACACTGAGGGCTGCGCCATTGTTCAAGGTGATGCTCTGCTTCACACTGCCCAACGCACCGTATGTGATTCCTGTATTATTGGCCAACGCATTGACAACCACTGTGCCGCCATTGACAACGGTATTGCCCACGCGGTTCTCGTTGGTGATGGTGACCTTACCGGCTCCGTTCTTCGTGAGGGGGCCTCCACCCAGAATGCTGTCGCCTTTCAGGGTGTACGCTTTCGTCTCGTTGTTGAAGGTGATGCTCTTTGGAGCCACGGCACCTTTTACGGTAACAGTGGTGAAGGCGGCATTATCGTCGAACACGATATCGTCGCCCACAGCGGCATAGTCAGGCAAGTCATTGTTCAGGAAGTTATAGCTCTCGGCCAAATCCCACAGGCTATTGTCGGCTGTTCCGTTCCAGACTACAGTGGAAGGGCCACGCAGGTTCTCCAAGTTCAGCCACACCTTTCCGTCTTCATAGGAAAGGTAGAAACGGCAGTCGGCAATACCTTCCAACAGAATATCGCGCACATTGCCGGCGATTTCACTGACAGTACACAACGCATATTTTCCATACTCAAGCTGGCCGGCATTGACGAACTCGAACACCGGGGTCTTGTATTTCGGCCCAAATGCCCAAGCCTTAGTCTCAATGGTCAGTTTGTCGGCATTCACTTGATCGATGGCGGCACCTGCGGCCACATCGAACACAACGCGCGAGCCGAAGCCAAGGGTCAGTTCGGAAGCAGTGACAGTGCCCACTTTGTCTGGCCCGCCAGGATAGACGGTACTGTTGTACTCAACCTTCAGTCCGCCCATGAAGCGGCCTCCATCGGAAATGAGCGTGGTATGGCGGTTCATCCACACGGGGCTGCTCTCCATGGTGCCATCGAACTGCAAAGTGCCGTTCCACACATCGGTATGGCCGGTATGCTTCTCCACGACCGAGGGAAGGACAAGGGTTCCCTCACCCTGCTTCACCAAACGGGTGGCACCGCTGAAAGCACCATTGGTCAGGGTTGTGGTGTAATGGATGACTGTACGCGCAGGAGCTTTGGGCGTGCTTGACACTGCCTGCTGTGAGCCAGTGCCTTGGACCCATGCCGGTGCATTGACGGTGAGGATATAGGGCGAGGCATCATTGGCCACGCTGATGGTCTTGTCCTCATAGCCACTGACGAGCAGATGGTCGTCGGTGGTCGTGATGGTACCGCCGTTTGGCACCTCAGTCCGGCCACGCAACAGGAATGGCGGCGGAGCAATGGTAATGCCTTCGGCCTCGCCAAGGAAGAAACTGGGATGGGGCGGCTGGTTATAGCCTACACACTGCCATGCCATGGCGTTACGATACTGATGATCGTGCCAAAGGGTGTAAATGCCATAGTTTGTTGGAGTGTTCGTCGTATAGATGTGCAACTGCTCGTCCTGACGAACTACGACTTCCTCGCGCCAGTCGCCCAAAATATCACCCTGCACACAGGGATTGTTCTTCGACGAGTTGTTCAGTTGTCCAGTGGGCGACGTGAAGATACGTCCGTTGCCCCATTTCGTAATCTTCAGCACACGGCCCACACCGGGCGAGTTCAGTATCTCGTCGCAAAGGTCGCCATCCCAATAAATGCGCATATTCAGGTCGCCCCAGTCCATCTTCGAGTCGCCGTCGGTCACAATCACCTTGTCGCTCGAAAGGCCGATAACGCCCGAAGAGACAGAACGCCCCTGTCCGCCGGGATAATCATTGGTGAAGTTGCCTGCCAAAGCGCGACCGTCGTCACCGCCATCGCTCTTGCGATAGTAAATCTGGCCGGTAGTGGGGTTCCAGTAGCTGTTGCCTTCAGAACCTTCCAGACAGCCGAACTGCTCCAATCCCCAACGGTAGGGGTCGAGATCGCAGCAGTGCTGGGCATCGCCATGACCGAGGCCGGTCGTTGACAAGCCGAAGCCCGTATCATCGATACACATGGAACCGAACATGATTTCGTCTCGGCCATCCATATCGACATCGGCAATCTGGAAATTATGATAGCCGTTGCCAAACCAAGGCGAACGCGAATCATAGCAGTTCCAACGCCAACGCTGTGTCAGCTCATGAGTCTCTGGATTCACGTCAAGAGCACAGAATTTGTGGCGCGTATAGCATCCACGGCCCAAGAAGATGGAGGGGTTGCGGCCATCGAGATAAGGGGCTGCCATATAGTGCTTGCGCGAACGGTGGCCGGTATCCGTATCGCCCCACACATTCTTGTATTCGGCATCGGTAGCATTATAGACATCCTGTGCCTCACCCTGCTCGAAGCGGGGCAGCGGATAGAGGATGGGGGTGAACGAGGTACTCTCGCCGTCCCATCCGTAGGGTTCGCCTGTCTCACCATTCAAGTAAATCAGATACTCCTTGCCCTGATGGGTGTACTCATCGCGTGGAGCCACATAGTCCATGTTGCCGATATTGATGGTCTTGCCCGTCGAGGTGTGGATAATCATGTTGTCGGCACCAATCAGCAGGGCCTCAGCCTTGCTGTCCTGATCCCAGTCGTAGGCAATCATGTCCCATTGCTCGTCGGGGCCCGAAAGCATGTTTGGCCCCATATCGATCCACCACAGGCGCTTGCCTTCCATGGTGATGCACTCGTAGTGATGGAAGCTGTTCTTCTCGCCGGAATTGCCTGCC
The DNA here is from genome assembly GCA_947302435.1 of uncultured Prevotella sp. Classification (GTDB taxonomy): domain Bacteria; phylum Bacteroidota; class Bacteroidia; order Bacteroidales; family Bacteroidaceae; genus Prevotella. The sequence goes on from CAMYVQ010000036.1 coordinate 11,608, forward strand.
ACACTGGAGGGGCGCTTGATCAGGAACTCGGCAATGCCGTCGCCCGTGACATCGGCCAACGTGATGTCGTTCAAGTGATAATTGGCGGTCACGTTTGAACCGTCACGGCCAATCACCGAAGGTACATTGACAACCTTATACTGCTGCGACCAAGCCTTGACAGCCTGCGACTTGCCCTGCGACACGCCCTTCACAACGGCCTCGACGGAATAGGTTGAGGAAGCGTTGCCGCTGGCATCCAAGAAGTTGCTCACTTTCAAGTCGCCCGCAATCTTCGTGTTGCCACGATAGAGGTTATACTTCGTGTCATAATACTCCTCACCAAACATACGCCAGGAAACCAGATTGCCCGAGCTCGCCGGCACGGCCACCACTCCACGGTCGAGCTTGTCGGTGAAACGCTGCGCATGGACAGCTGTCACCATCATCAAGCCTACGATGGATACGAATAATGCTCTTTTCATCATCAGATTTATTTTAAGATTAGTTTTTATTCCAAGAGGACAAGCCACTTTTTTCGGCGGCAAAAATAGCAAAAAAAAACATTTGACACACTGCTTTTTTTGAGAAAAAGCATGTGTTTTATATTCATTTTGATATGTTTGCAGTATTTTCCCCTGAGAATTGCGCTATTTTCCCCTTAACAAACGGCCATCGGCAGTGACACCCGCAGCACTCATTTTAATACGGGTGGGCTTACTGTTATTGAAGAAAACAGCAGTGAAACGGCCCTCTTCGTCCGTCACGGCATTGGGATTCCAATAGAGCGTGCGCCGATAGTCAGTAGGCTCTTGGGGCTGCCGTTCGCTATAGTCGGGCTGGTAGAACTGTTCAGGAACATTGATGCCATGAAAGACGATGTGACGGTCACGATAGGTAATCTGATGGGCGTCGTCGGGAATAGGCACCAGCTCCACCGTGGCATCTGCGGAGTAAAGTCCCTCGACCAAAGTGGAGTCTTCAGACCGGGGATCGAAGTCGGTGAACACACGAATGTCCTGCAAGCGCTTCAGTTTCAACCGCTGATAAAGCCACTGTGAGGTACGGTTGGCACGGAAAACGCTGGCCTTCTCCACATCGGTGCCCATTGCCAAAGGCGAATAGTTGCGATAATAGACAGCCCCATCAATGCGCCCGTCGACATTGTAGGATCTGTAGCGGTTCATATTGCCATACAGATAGCGGCACACCTGAACGGGGAACTGGCGCATGTCGAGCTTGCCGAATGACAGGCCACGGTCGGTGAGGTCGTTGTAGAGATCGTAGGCATCCATGACGTAGGCAGGCTTCTTCCAGTCGATTGCTCGGCGGCCACGGCGTTTGCCCTTTACATTGACAGGTCCCAACTGATAGACATCATTTTCCATAGAAAGCTCAGAAAGGGTATCGATCAGCAGTTCCTCGTAAATATCGGGCTGATGATTCTCGTAATAGTTGTAGGGATGGGTATAGATAGGATAGAAGAGGTCACGCTTCACATAGAAATCGGGGAAGGCATCCTCGTCGAAAATCTTGGCATCCTTGCGCGAAGCCATATTCTTCTTGATGGAGTCGTTCTTCTTGTAAGCCTTCATGTTCAGATAACAATCACCGTAGAAGGGGGGAATCTGGAAGAGGAAACGGCCTCCCTTCGTCTCCTGGACAGAACCGGCCACCTGATTGCCGACAATGATCTCTGCCTCGACGAGGACTTCGCGGCGCAGGTTGCCATGATTGACGCCAAGATGGTCATTCGCATTGCCCAAAGAGCCGTATTCTATATCGTCAGCTGAGGTATCGGCCACAGGACTGGCATCTTCGGTAGAAAGGAGGCCTTCACTCTCAGGTTCATCGACAAAGGGATCAATGTACGACTCAGGATCGTCCAGCTTGCGCGAAAGATACCCCACTCCATCCTGCCAACTGGAAATCTCGTCGGGTTCGACCTCATTAAGGGACAGCATCTTATAGACCGCTCCCTCGACGGTCATGGACTGTTCCGGCGTATAGCGCAACTGAAGAGTGGTGTCGGAAAGCTCCTTCCAGTTGTATTTGCGCCATCCCTGCACCATCATCAACAGGTCGAGATGATACCGATGCTCAGCATCGTCTTTCTCAAAATAATGGGCCGGAGAGGCAATGAAGCCATGCAACTCGCTCGACAACAGCAGGTCGGTCATGATGTCGCCATTGTTATACGACGGCTCGTCGGTACCTGTGTCACGGATGGAGAGGGAAAAAGTGGTGGGGGCGTTGATGCCATGGCATTGGACAGGAAGCTCAATGCGCTCGTATGGCTGATAGGTACGGGTGGGCTGAATAGGAGCGGTCACGAAATTAGAATCCAAGTCGTGGTGATTCACGAAAAAAAGACGGTCGGCCAAGATGCGGCCTTCATCATCGAAAACAGTAAGGTCGTTGATGCCCGTGGGCAACTCATTCAAGGGAAGGGAGATTTCAGTGCTTGAAGCATCAAATGCGATGGGCGAGAAATGCTTCAACGAACCGCGACAGAGCACCGACAAAGCATAGCTACGGGTGGGGGAAAGCTTTTGGGTATGAAGAACCAGCCGGTCATTCTCCAAACGGAGGGCGATTCCCTCACGCTCGGCCTTGGGCAGTGAGAAACTGTAGCTCTTTCCCCGCCAAGTGAAAGAGGCCTTTAACCGATGGTCTGACGGAGTGACCACAAAAGTACCGCGTCCCATATAGTCGGTCTTGATGGCCATAGGCGACTGCCCCTTGGCCTCTACCGTACCACTGATATTGACAGCTGCCCCCAACTGGTCGACAGCCTCAAAGGCAACACGATTCTCAATCCCCTCAACCAAATGACCGCCTTCGGGATAAAAAGTAACAATCAATTCCTCTTTCTTCGGCTTTGGCACCCGGGCTTTCGGACGCTGATACATGCGCCGGACATCGTAGTCGCCTGGTTTTTCCGGCTTGCTGTAGATGGGCAGCACACGCGAATAAAGTCCGTCCCAAATCCGGAAATAGTCGTATGCCATCTGCTTGTTATAGAACAGCCAACCGTCCGGCGTACTGAAACGATGATGGCGCACGTTGAAATTCAGGTTCCAACGGGTATAGGCCCGCAATTCATAATAACCGGAATAGAGCGAATCCTTCAGCTCAAACTGTCCACAAGTATAGCCGTTGGGACTGACGACAACGGTCTGGCGTTCCACCAGAAGCCCGTCGGGTGTCAGCAGTTCGACATAGAGCAAACGGCTCATGTCGGTAGGCTGCAGATTGTCAGCCCTCACCACATAGCCTTTGAACCACAGGGTGTCACCCACGAAATAACAGGTGTTGTCGGTGTGAAGGAACACCTTCTCCTGCACCTTTGACAGGCTCGACTGCTCCAATGCCTGACGAATATCGTCAATACTGCCGGCTTCTGCATGGACAAAGCTGCCCACGGCAAACATGAGGAAGAGAATAAACTTTTTCATCAGTGATTCACTTTTTTTCACTTCTAAGAACCTTTAATATGACGTTTCCAAGCGAAAAAAGTTTAAAGGGAAAAGCATTAGGAACGCTTCAACTTGAACGAAGTCTCGATACTTGCGATTTCGTCATTGAAAGCCTTGTCCACCTTCAGCCGCTGCTCTATTGCCGAACAGCTATGAATCACGGTGGAATGATCGCGTCCGCCTATCAGTTGCCCGATGCGCGAAGTGGGCATTTTTGTGAATTTCTGGGCCAGATACATGGAAATCTGACGAGCCAGCACATAATCGTGCTTACGGCTCTTGCTGAAGATATTCTGCTGCGATACGTTGTAGTGCTGACAAACCGTCTCCAGAATATCGTCGACCGTAAGCGGATGGTCATCAACTTTCACGGCACGCTTAATGACACGCTCGGCCAGACGCATATCCACATTAGAGTTGTAAACGATGCTATAAGCCATCAACGAGTTGAGCACTCCCTCCAAATCACGCACACTGCCATTGGCCGTGTTTGCAATGAACTGAATCACGTCAGTAGGAATCTTCAGACCATCACGACGGCATTTGGCCTCCAATATATCAATGCACAATTGCACATTCGGCTTTTCAAGCTCGGCAATCAGACCACAGGAGAAGCGTGTCAGCATACGATCCTTCAGCCAGCTCAGATCCACAGGGGGACGGTCACTGGCCAGGATTATCTGCTTGCCCAAACGGAACAAATGGTCAAATATATAGAAGAACGTGGCCACCGTCTTCTCGGCTGAAGCCCATTCCTGCACATCATCGACAATCAGCACATCGATGGTCTGGTAGAAATTGATGAAGTCGTTGATCTTGTTCTGCAACTTGGCATCGACAAACTGCACTTGGAAGAGATGGGCCGAGACATAAAGCACACGCTTCTGCGGATACATCTTCTTTGCCTTCACACCAATTGCATTAATAAGGTGTGTCTTGCCGCATCCCGACGGACCGAAGACGAAGAAGGGATTGAACGTGGACTTTCCCGGATGTTCTGCGATAGAGAGTCCCACCGTGCGCGGCAACTTGTTGGAATCGCCTTCGATGAAACTTTCGAAAGTCTTTCTGGGGTCTAACTGTGGATTGATTTCCTGAGGAACGGCAGCATCGAGCACCGTCGGGGTCTTGTTCCCCCGGGTCGTTGCCTGCGGGAGATCAATGTCAGCAGGCTGCTCACTCTCCACGTCCTGTGTCAGGTTGTGTACCTTGTCGGTCACCAGACGATAGGTCAACTTCACATTCGCCTTGAAACTCACGCTAAGTGCCCACCCTATCAGCTGGACGAAATGCTGCTCAAGATATTCGTAGACGTAAGGACTCGGAACCTGCACCAACAAAGTCTGCTCGGCCTCATCGTATGTCTCGAATACGATTGGCTCGAACCATGTTTTGAAAATTTGCTCCGTGACATTCTGCCGAATCAGATTGAGGCAGTTGTCCCAAAGCGCCTTATGACTTTGTTTCATTGGGCGTTATTAAAACAATAAGTAATTATATTACGCTTTAGGTGCGTTTCCGGTGCAAAGTTCGTTATTTTTTTTGAATTCCGCAAATCGATTGAATATAGACGGTGTGTTTACAAAACATTGTAACCTTCTAATTTTGGGATAATTAAGATGTTTCACGATTATTTCTACACAAATAGCTATTGCAAAATTCCAACCACATATAAATCAGTCAGTTATACATAAAAAAACACGCATAACTGACTGATTTTTATTTAGACAAATTAAAAATTACTTGTCTTTTTTGCCAAAGATGGAGAAGTGTACATAGCGCTTTGGATGCTCCTTCAGGTCAATGAGCAGTTTGTCGGCATCACCCATGGTCGCATTCAGGTTCTGATAGAGTCCGGGGTCGTGCATCAACAGGCCCAGTGTGCCCTCCTTGCTGTTGAGCGCGTCAGTCATCTGCTGTACATTGGCAAGGGTCTTATCGACTTTGCTCATGGTGGCGGCAACGTCAATATCGTTTAGTTTCTTCGTCAGTCCCTCCGTGTTCTCAAGCACGCCGTCGGCTTTTGCCATCATCACCGGCATCTGCCTGTTGAGCGAAGCCGTCAGCTGCTGCAAGTCGCGCGAAGTGGCGTTCAGGTTTGCCGTGATGCCATCCACGTTATGCAGGGCATTGGCCAGCGCAGGGTCAGACAGCAACTGGTTGACACTATACAGGATCGAGTCGAGCTTGGGCAGCATCTTCTCTATCTGCGGCACCATATCGGCGGCCTTTCCCATCATGCCCCTTTGGATAGAGCCTTTGATGGTGTCGCCCCTTTCCAACAGGTCAACGGGATTGGGCCCTAACTTCAGTTCCAGTTTCACGTTGCCCAGCAAGTCACTGCTGATCTCAGCCTCCGTGCCTTTTGGCAGATTGAGTTTGGGGTCAATCGAGATCACGGCAATGATATTCTGGGGGTCGGCATAGTCATATTCTATGCTTTCCACCACACCCACCTTGTAGCCATTGGCATAGATAGGACTGGCTGACGACATGCCGGTCACATCGTTGAAACGGGCATAATAATGATCATCGGTAGAGAACATGGTGAGTCCCTTCAGATACTGCAATCCGAAGAAGAGCAATACAATTCCCACGATAGCGACAACGGCTATTTTCACTTCATTGGTCCAAAACTTCATGAGTAGAATCTATTTCTTTTTTCTGTTCTTGTTCTTTAGATATTCCTGATGTGCGCCCGAGGCATCGACCCTCTGGCCATCGCGGAAGGCGACGACAAACGCCTGGGGGAATTTATTGACGACCTGCTTGCGCAACGCATAGATTTCGCCATAATCAGCAGACGAGCCGACGGTGTACTTCCAGAGTTTGCCCTCCTTGTAACTGTCGACTCCTGTCAACCCCTTGAAACGACGGTCCTTTGCCTTGAGCTTCTCGTCGCTGGCGAAAAGCTGGACCTTGAAGACTGTCTTCCCTTGGGAAACAGAGGTGTTGACAACAGGAGGAGCGGGAGCCTCAACCACGGGAGAATTTTCCACTGACTCCGGCTGCCGGTCTGTTTCAGGCTTTGGCGAAGGGGGAAGAGGAGCCGTCTCAACAGGGGTGAATGAACCGGTGTGCTTGTTCTTGAAAGCCACGAAGGCCTGATAGATGCCGCGTCCCAAACGGTCCACATTCTCACGATTGGTCAGACAGCCCACTTCAGAAAGGGTGGTGATATAGCCCAACTCCACCAAACAGGCAGGCATCGACGTTTCGCGAAGCACCAAGAAAGCATCCTGGCGCACACCCTTGTTGGGGCGGCTTGCCAGTTTACAGGTGTGCTTTTGAATGAGCTGAGCCAGTTCGACACTCGCTGCCATGTTCGTCTCGTTCATGATCTCGAAAACCATCATGCTCTCCGGCGAACGGGGGTCATAGCCGGAATAGTGCTGCTGGTAGTCCTTCTCTATCAGGATCACCTCGTTCTCGCGCATGGCCGCACTCAGTTTCTCGTCGCTGCGGCGCATACCCATGGTGTAGGTCTCCATGCCGGCAATCTGCTTAGGGCGCTTGCCAGGCAGTGAATTGGTATGGATAGAGATAAAGACATCGGCCTTGTTACGGTTGGCGATGGCGGCACGCTCGTGCAAAGGAACGAACACATCGGTCTTGCGCGTATAAATGACCTTCACGTCGGGGCAGTTATGCTCCACATAGCGGCCAAAAGCCAACGCCACGTTCAGGTTGATGGTCTTCTCCTTGGCGCGATTTGCACAGGCACCGGCATCCTTGCCGCCGTGTCCGGCATCGATGACCAACGTATATTTGTGCTTCCCCGCTGCGAAGACAGCCAGAAAACAGCACATCATTACGAAGAAGGAGAACAATCTTTTCACATTCATGCTGCAAAATTACGTTTTCTTGGGGAAAAACTTCACAATCAGTCGTCAGTTTTATTATTTATTAAGTGTAATTCGACACCTGCCCCACTACAGTTGGCCCCCATCGGTGGATTCTCTTTCGTGACGGAAAGGTCGAGGGCAAGCACTTCGGGAAAGCGGCCAAAGACAGCCTTGGCAATGCGCCCAGCCACATGCTCAAGCAACTGAGAGGGCACGGCCATCTCAGCTTTCACCACCCCATACAGGTCGGCATAGTTCAGGGTGTCGGCAACCTCGTCGGTTTCCATCGCACGCGTTATATTATAATGTACGCGCAAGGAAACGACGAACCATCCCCCCACCCTACGCTCCTGCGGCAGCACGCCGTGGTAGGCGTAGAGCCGCAGGTCGTTGATGATAATGCTTGTATCGGCTGCTTTCATTGTTCGGTTCGGTTCAGTTTGTTGCGACTGAGTCGCAACTTACAGGACAGGACAGGGCGGAACGGGACGGAGGAGACTACCCGCAGCGGCTGGCTCCGCAGTTCTTGCAGATAAGGCACCCTTCCTGATAGACCAGCGACTCCTGCCCGCAGTTGGGACACACCTGCCCCTTGGCCTCGGTGCCGTCGAGCACGTACTTCTTCAAGGCACGCTCCACACCGTTCTTCCACGTGTTGATGCTCTCCGACTTCAGCTGCAGCGACGACACGAGCCTGATGACATGCTCGATGGGCATACGATAGCGCAGCACGCCGGAGATGAGCTTGGCATAGTTCCAATATTCGGGGTTGAACTTCTCCGACAGGCCTTCCACGGTAGTCTTGTAGCCGCGCTTGTTCTCGAACTGGAAGTCGTAGCGCTTCGAACCGTCGGCATTCACCTGCTTCACAATCTTACCCTTGGTGACCGACTTGGGCAGCATAATGCCCTCGTCGTCGTCCTGCAGACCGGTGAAGATCTCGTAGGGATAGCCGTCCAAGAGTCCTACCAGTGCCACCCATTTCTCCTTGTTGTTCTGGAAGCGCACCACGTCGCACTCCAGTTCGCGCGGACGGACCTCGGTGACCTGCGGATGCTTGCAGGGAGCCTCCATCTGCGGAGCCTGCTCCAGGTTGTTGTCCTGTATGTTGTCCTGTTCTTCCTGCGCCTCCTCGTCGTTCTCCGTTTTCTTTTCCGTCTTTTTCACAGAAATCATCACGCCCGAACGCGAACCGTCGCGATAGATGGTACAGCCCTTGCAGCCCGAACGCCAGGCCTCGACATAGAGTTTGTTCACGAGTGCCTCGTCGACATTGCCCGGCAGGTTCACGGTGACACTGATCGAGTGGTCCACCCATTTCTGGATAGCTCCCTGCATGCGCACCTTCATCAGCCAGTCCACATCGTTGGCCGTGGCTTTATAATAAGGTGACTGCTTCACCAACTCGTCGATCTCCTCCTGCGTGTAGTGCTTCTCGTAGTCGAGTCCCTGCACGCGCATCCACTCCTTGAACTTAGGATGATAGACAATATACTCCTCGAACGAGTCGCCCACCTCGTCGACAAAGTCCACATGCACGTCGGTGTCGTTGGGGTTCACCTTGCGGCGGCGCTTGTAGAAGGGCAGGAACACCGGCTCGATGCCGCTGGTGGTCTGTGTCATCAGGCTGGTAGTGCCTGTGGGGGCGATGGTCAGACAGGCAATGTTGCGGCGGCCCACCTTCACCATTTCCTCATACAGTTGCGGATCGGCCTCCTTCAGACGGAGCATGAAGGGGTTCTGCTCCTCGCGCTTGGCATCGAAGATTTTGAAGGCACCGCGCTCACGGGCCATCTCCACGCTGCTGCGATAGGCTGCCAGGCAGAGGGTCTTGTGTACCTCGACGGAGAAGTCGGTGGCCTCCTGCGTGCCGTAGCGCAGTCCCATGGCGGCAATCATGTCGCCCTCGGCAGTGATGCCCACGCCCGTACGACGGCCCATGGAGCTCTTCCGCTTGATTTTCTCCCACAGGTGGCGCTCGGCACCCTTCACCTCTTCCGACTGCGGATCGCTGTCGATCTTCTGCATGATGAGGTCGATCTTCTCCAACTCCAAGTCCACAATGTCGTCCATCAGTCGCTGGGCGGCACGCACATGTTCCTTGAAGAGGTCGAAGTCGAACGAAGCCTCAGCGGTGAAGGGGTTCTTCACGTAACTATAAAGGTTGATGCTCAACAGTCGGCATGAGTCGTAGGGGCAAAGGGGAATCTCGCCGCAGGGATTGGTCGACACCGTGCGGAAGCCCAAGTCGGCATAGCAGTCGGGCAGGCTCTCGCGCAGAATGGTGTCCCAGAACAGCACACCCGGCTCCGCGCTCTTCCAAGCGTTGTGAACAATCTTGTCCCACAGTTCCTTCGCCATGATTTCATTCTTCCAGTCAGGCTCCTCACTGTCGATCGGCCACTGCTGCACGTAGGGCTTGTCGTCGATGGCTGCCTGCATGAAAGCATCGTCGATCTTCACCGACACGTTGGCACCGGTCACCTTGCCCTCCTCCATCTTCGCGTCGATGAAGGCCTCGGCCTCCGGATGGCGGATGCTCACCGAGAGCATCAGCGCACCGCGACGGCCATCCTGTGCCACCTCGCGCGTACTGTTGCTATAGCGCTCCATGAAAGGCACCAGTCCCGTCGATGTGAGGGCCGAGTTGTTCACGGGCGACCCTTTCGGACGGATATGGCTCAGATCGTGGCCCACGCCGCCGCGCCGCTTCATCAGCTGCACCTGCTCCTCGTCGATGCGCAGGATGGCACCGTAAGAGTCGGCATTGCCGTCGAGTCCGATGACAAAGCAGTTCGAGAGCGAGGCCACCTGGTGGTTGTTGCCGATGCCCGTCATGGGACTGCCGGCAGGCACGATATAGCGGAAGTGGTCGAGCAAATCGAAGACCTGCTGCGCTGTGAGCGGATTCTGGTATTTCTTCTCGATACGGGCAATCTCATTGGCAATGCGCCAGTGCATATCCTCGGGCGAACGCTCGTAGATGTTGCCGAAACTGTCCTTCATCGCATACTTGTTCACCCATACGCGGGCAGCCAGTTCATCGCCTTCAAAATAAGCCAAAGAGGCCTGCATAGCCTCTTCATAGGTAAAAGTATTCTGTGATTCCATTTTTGGTTATAGCGTTATCTGTGTGCAAAGTTACGAAGAATGAATGACAATTCAATATCTTTTTCAGATTATTTTTTTATGAATTACCCTTCAAAAGTTGTACGTTTTGGAAAACTTTTTGTACTTTTGCCAACAGAATCATATCCGATATGCATTTCGACATTTCCGACGAACAGTCGCTCATGAACGCAGGCATCCGCGTGACGGCCAACAGACTGCTGATCTGGCGGAAGGTGCGCCACGGCTTCCAGGGGGCATTCAGCCTGGCCGACTTGGAGGCGGCACTGCCCACGCTCGACCGCTCGACCCTGTTCCGCACACTGACCCTGCTGAGCGAGGCACACCTGCTGCACGACATCGACGACGGCAGCGGTTCGCAGAAATACTGCGTCTGCCACCTCGACGACACGCGCCACTGCTTAGGGCACGTGCATCTGACCTGCCGCGTATGCCACCAGACCTACTGTCTGACCAACGTGCGCATCCCCCCGGTGGCCCTACCCGAAGGCTTCCAAGCCGAAGAGACCGAATACGTCGTGAAGGGCATCTGCGCCCACTGCGCCCTAAAAAACTATCTGGCGTAAGCCTCCCATTAGTCACAACCAACCCCACAAAAACGCAATGAAGAACCTCCTCACCCGCCGCAGCATCCGCAAATACAGCGACCGTGAAGTCAGCGACCAATTGCTGAACAGCCTCATGACCCAGGCCGCCCGCACCCAGACCATGGGCAACCTGCAACTCTACAGTGTCGTCGTCACTCGTTCACAAGAGATGAAGGAGCGGCTCGCCCCCGCCCATTTCAACCAGCCCATGGTGACCGCCGCCCCTGTGGTGCTCACCGTCTGCGCCGACTTCAACCGCACTTCGCAATGGGCGCGCTGCCGCAAGGCCGATCCGGGCTACGACAACTTCCTCAGCTATCAGAATGCGGCCATCGATGCCCTGCTCTACACGCAGACACTCTGCAACCTCATGGACGAGGAGGGACTGGGCTACTGCTATCTCGGCACTACCGTCTACATGCCGCAGATGATTATCGACACGCTGCAGCTGCCCCGTCTCGTGATGCCCGTAGCCACGCTCACCGTGGGATGGCCTGCCGAAGAGCCGCCATGCTCCGACCGATTGCCCGTGGAAAGTTTCGTCCACAACGAAACCTACAAGGACTACACGCCCGAAGACATCGACACCTATTATAATCATAAGGAGCAGTTGGAGGAGAACCGCCACTTTGTGGAACTGAACCACAAGGAGACCTTGGCGCAGGTGTTCACCGACATCCGCTACACCCGGAAAGACAACGAAGCACTGTCCAAAACACTGATTGACACGCTTCGTCGACAGGGCTTTCTTGAATCGTCCGACGACTCTTATTGAACCGATTTACAAAGTCGTCGAGTTTGTATCACAAAGTCGACGAGTTTGTGCCACAAAGTCGACGACTTTGTAAATCCATTCAATTCCGACTGTTTCGCTATCTGAATCCTATTCAAAAACCAACCAATACTAAAAGACTTTTTACCGTATGAAAAAGCTACTGCCATTCCTGTTTCTTCTGACCGTGCTCGGCAAGGCCCAAGCACAAGTTTCCTTCGGACAACCCTCGCTGCTGAACGACGACTGGCGATTCCTGCGCGTCGATTCGGCCTGGAATGTCTTCGAGAGTGCCGACATGAAAAACGCCAGTTACGACGACTCGGACTGGCGCACCGTCACTCTTCCTCACGACTGGGGCGTGGAACAGCCCATGTCGCCCGACAAGGGCTCCTGTCAAGGCTACCTGCCCGGAGGCATCGGCTGGTATCGGAAAGTCCTCCCCCACCCCCTCACAAGGACGGGAGACCAACAGTTCCTCTATTTCGAAGGCGTCTACAACCACGCCGAAGTCTTTCTCAACGGCCACCGCTTAGGCATGCGCCCCAGCGGTTTTGCCTCTGTGCTCTACAACATCACACCTTATCTGAACAAAGAGGGCGAGAATGTCGTTGCCGTGCGCGTCGACCACTCACAGGAAGCCGACTCGCGCTGGTACACGGGTTCGGGCATCAACCGCAACGTGTGGCTCATCACGGCTCCCAAAGTGCATTTGGCACAGTGGGGAACGGCCTACCGCCTGAAGTCGATCGACAAGAAGAAAGCTGTGGTAGAGGTCGACGTAGAGACCACCGACGACCGCACGGACAAGTCGGCTCCCATACGCCTGAAGGCCGTGGTGGAACTGAAGGACGCACAGGGCAAGGTTGTCGCATCGGCCACCACCAACATCGGCACGCAGGAGAAGAAAACCGTGCTCCTCACCGTGAAGAATCCTCACCGCTGGTCACTTGACACCCCGTATCTTTACACCCTCAAAACTATCCTCTCTCCCCTCTCCTCTCTCCCCTCTCCACTAAACGACCAGTCTGAGGTGAAAGTCGGACTCCGCACCCTCGACTTCTCACCCGACCGAGGCTTTGCCCTCAACGGCGAGTGGATGAAGGTGAAGGGTGTCTGCATCCACGACGATGCCGGTGTCTTAGGGACAGCCGTTCCGAAAGAGGTCTGGAAGCGCCGCCTCGTGGAGCTGAAGGACATCGGCGTGAATGCCATCCGCATGAGCCATAACCCCCATGCCCCGGAGTTCTACGACCTGTGCGACGAGCTGGGTCTGCTCGTCATGGACGAGGCTTCGGACGAATGGGAGTTTCCCAAGCGCAAGTGGATGAAGGGATGGAACCAGGGCCGCCCCGGCTACCAAGGCACCTATACCTACTTTGAAGAGTGGATAGACCGCGACGTGGCCGACATGGTGCGTCGCGACCGCTGCCATCCGAGCATCTTCCTCTGGAGCATCGGCAACGAGGTCGACTATCCCAACGACCCCTATTCGCACCCCGTACTCGACCGTGGCGGCGACGATTTCACACAGCCCATGTACGGCGGCTACAAGCCCGACCAGCCCAATGCCGAGCGCATTGGCCGCATTGCCCAGCGATTGGCCAAGATCGTAAAGGCCATCGACCCCTCGCGCCCCACGACGGGAGCCTTGGCCGGTGTGGTGATGTCGAACGAGACGGCCTATCCTGAAGCCATCGACGTGGTGGGCTACAACTACACGGAGAGCCGGTACAAGGAAGACCATCTGAAATACCCCAACCGCATCATCTATGGCTCTGAGAACCGCCACGACCTGCCGGCATGGCGTGCCGTGAGCGAGAACGAGCACATCTTCGGACAGTTCCTTTGGACGGGCATCGACTACTTGGGCGAGAGCGGTCCGTGGCCGGCCCGCGGCTCGTCGGCAGGACTTCTCGACTTGGCCGGACAGCGCAAGCCTCAGGGCTGGTATCGCGCCGCCCTATGGAGCGACAAGCCGGTGTGCTTCATCTACAAACGCCGTCAGGGAAGGCACCAGCGCATCGTCTGCTATACCAACGCCCCGACAGCAAGGCTGTTCAACGACGGCCAGCCCATCGGCGGCGAACCGCGGCGCGACCGACGCGACGGCTCGTTCTACTGGGAGCTTGACGAGCCGACAGGCACCCTGCGCTGTGAGGCCGCCAATGGGGCATCCTACGAAATCAAGAAAACGGGTGTACCGCATGCCCTGCGCCTGACCACCGACTCCCTCTGTCATGTTTTCGTCGAGATTGTCGATGAAAACGGCAACCGCGTGGAACAGGCCGACAACGAGGTGTCGCTCTACGTTCAGGGGACCCGTCTGTTAGGCTTGGAGAATGGCAACATCATGGATGTCTCGGTGGCCGGTCGCCGTCAGCCGAACCGTCTGCGCACGCATCAAGGCCGCTTGGTGGGCTTCATCCAGCCACAAAAAGGAAACGGAGAAGTCAGCATCCGTGCCACTTCCCCGTTCCTTCCCCCAGTAGAAATCAAGTTCTGAACAGGCCACGATTCGGAAAAGCTCAAATTATTTTGGCTTTTCTCCCGTTTTTACGTAACTTTGCAGCCAAATTCAAATAAACTATGATGAATATTGAAACAATGATTAGCAATGCCGCTGCTGAGGCCGTGAAGGCTCTCTATGGCATTGACGCAACCGAAAAGATGGTGCAGCTGCAAAAGACACGCAGCGAGTTTGAAGGAAACCTGACGCTTGTCGTCTTCCCATTTGTGAAGATGGCACGCAAAAGCCCCGAACAGACAGCCGAGGAAATCGGAAAATATATGGTGGAGCACTGCACTGCCATTGACAAGTATAATGTGGTGAAGGGATTCCTGAACCTTTCGGTGGGACAGGGTGCCTGGCTGCAACTGTTGCAGAGCATCGATCAGGACGACCATTTTGGTATGAAGAAACCCACCCCCAACCCCTCCCGAGGGGAGGGGGGCTTAAATAGCTCTGCTGCGGATAAGTCTAACCAAACTCCACTCCCCTTGGGAGGGACTGGGGGTGGGTCTCCCCTCGTGATGATCGAGTACTCTTCGCCCAACACCAACAAGCCGCTCCACTTGGGCCATGTGCGCAACAACCTCTTAGGCTGGTCGTTGGCCAAGATTATGGAGGCCAATGGCAACCGCGTGGTGAAGACGAACATCGTGAACGACCGCGGTATCCATATCTGCAAGTCAATGCTCGCTTGGTTGAAATATGGTAATGGCGAGACACCCGAGTCGTCGGGCAAAAAAGGCGACCACCTCATTGGCGACTACTACGTGAGCTTCGACAAGCA
>CAMYVQ010000037.1 GCA_947302435.1 uncultured Prevotella sp.
GCACGAAGGTGAAGAGGATGAGCATCCACAGCCAGTAGGCTCCGCCGAAGCTGGTACTGTAGAACAGCGGGAACGAGGCGAAGAAGGCTCCGCCGAAGGTGACGAGTGTGGTGAACGTAAATTCCCACTTGCGGCCCGTGGAGTTGTAGACGAGTCGTGTGCCTTCGTTGGTGTAGCCTAAGGAACGGGCTACGGAGTTGGCTCCCTGCACAAAGAGCAGGAACACTAATATTGCACCAAGGAGTGATACAATGAAACACCAGTAGTGTTGAAGAAATTCGTAAGTCATAATCTGTGCTTTAAGCCCCCTAAGTTAGGGGGGTGGGGGTCTGAACGAGTGGTTCATCGCCCCATAGTTAATATTGTTATTAGGATTATTATTATACTTTCGTCTGTTCAGACCCCCATCCCCCTAACTTAGGGGGCTTTTGGCCCCTTCTTGATTTGTTTGAGCAGTATGCTGATTTCTACGGCCAGCATGGTGGTGAAGAGAATGAGGAAGAGGATGAACGTGAGCATCACGCTGCCTGAGTTCAGGTCGCTGACGGCAGCCCAGGTGGGCAGCATGTCCTGAATGGTCCAGGGCTGACGGCCAAACTCGGCCACGAGCCAGCCGCTCTCAGAGGCAATGTAGGCCAGTGGCAGCAAGATGATGGGTATCCAGTAGTGCCAGGCAGGCAGACGGGTGAGGTCGCTGCCATCGACCTCGGTCTCGGGTATGAGATAGAAGGCGGCTAACAGTCGGCGTGTCAGCATTGACAGCACGGGAACTCTGAACGCCATGATCGCCAGTACGGCAAAGTAGAGAATGAACAGGCAGCCCAGACCCACCATGATGCGGAATGCCCAGAAGTTCACGGGAATGAAAGGCACGACCTCTGACTTGTCGCGCACATAGCCGTAGCCGAAGTAGGGCATGTTCTCCATCAGTGTGGCGTGAAGCGTGGATAGCGAAGACTCGTCTGCGCCTTCAGCTTTTGCCTTCCGATAGTCGACAAGTGCCTGAATGGCCAGTTTGCCGCGCTCTATCTTCTCGTCGACCGATGGCTCGACGGTGCCGTCGGGCTTGGTGTAGCCATTCAGAATATCGTTCACCCCCGGCACAAAACCGTGAATGTCATTGGTGGCCATGAAGGAGAGGGCGTAGGGCATCTCTATCTTCAGCGGAGCCTCGGCCTCCTTCTCGTAGTCAGGCTGGCATAAGGGGTTCACCCATGCCACGGCGGTCAGCCCCTGATCGGTACCGCCATTGTAGAGGGCTTCCATGGCAGCCAGTTTCATGGGCTGCACCTCGCCTACGCTTTGGGCACTCTTATGACCGGTGGCGGCTGCGCCGATGGATGCGACAAGGCCCACGATGGTTGCAATCTTGATGCTCTCCACGGCCAATTTCTGCTCGCGCTTCTTCAGAAGGAACCAGCACGAAACGGCCACTACGAAGATGGCTCCGATAATCCAGGCCGAGATCACCGTGTGGCAGAACTTGTCGATGGCAAAGGGCGAGAGGGCCACTTCGGCGAAGGAAACCATCTCATGGCGCATGGTGTCGGGGTTGAACTCGCAGCCCACAGGATACTGCATCCATGCGTTGGCCACCAGAATCCACCAGGCTGAGATGGTGGCTCCAAGGCCCGTGAGCCACGTGGAAGCCAAATGGAAGCCCGGTGACACCTTCTTCCAGCCAAAGTACATCACGGCCACAAAGGTCGATTCCATGAAGAAGGCCAGAATGCCCTCTACGGCCAATGGCGCACCGAAGATGTCGCCCACGAACCAGGAATAGTTCGACCAGTTGGTGCCGAACTCAAACTCAAGAATGATGCCTGTTGCCACACCCATGGCGAAATTGACGCCAAAGAGCTTCTGCCAGAATTTTGCTGTGTCTTTCCAGAATTGTTTCTGGGTGCGGTAGTAACAAGTTTCGGCAATGCCCATGATGACGGCCAGTCCTAATGTCAGCGGAACGAAGAGCCAATGGTAGATGGCCGTGAGGGCAAACTGCGCGCGCGACCAGTCAATGGTCCCCGCGTCGATGTTTAAGAGAATGTTTTGCATAGTTATTATTGGGGTTGTTTGATGTTATTTGGTGTTGGGGCTGAGCGTTCCATCATCTCGGATGCCACAAAGCTGGCCTCCTCACCTTCCTCGGCGTGCTGGCCGATGAAATCGGGAAAGAAGAACACCTTGAGAATGGCACAGATGATGAACAGCTTGATGAGGATAATGGCCCAAAGCGTTTTCCCTAAGGTCATGTGTCGGAACCCGTCATAGTACAGGTCGAAGACACGATACAGAAGGTTGTCTTTGCGCATAGGTCTTATCTGCTTTAGGTTGATGTCGCAAAGATATGGAATAAATTTCAAATCACCAAAAAACATAACCACGAATTTCGTCTTGGGCATAAAAATCATGGCTTTTTGGGCGTTCACGGATGTTTCGACTGTCCGTCAAAATCAGTCCGTTTTTTCATTGATGTCAAATGAGTTTACAAAGTCGTCGACTTTGTGAGACAAACTCGTCGACTTTGTGAAACAAACTCGTCGACTTTGTAAAATGGTCAAAAATGAATGGTCGTCTGTTGCATTGTTAAAAAAATTACAATTTATCTTGTTTATTTTGTCATGTCGCCTAAATAGTGTACTTTTGTGTCGTTTTTATCGATAAAAAGCAGATTCATGAGAAAAGTATGGATAACGGTGGCTGTCGTGGCTGTTGTTGGTTTGTTAGTATTGGTGGCCTGGCTTTATACAGGTTTGCAGCAGCAGCGTGAGGCCTACGAAGAGATGCAGGAACTGGCTGCACTCGACAAGCAAGAAATGGAAAACGAGTATGAGCGTTTCACTTTGCAATACAGTGAAATGATGACTCAGATCAATAACGACTCTATTGTGGCACAGCTCACACAGGAACAGATGCGCACACAGCAGCTGTTGGAAGAACTGAAGCAGACGAAGACCAACGACGCGCGCGAAATAGCACGCCTGAAAAAGGAACTGGCCACGGTGCGCGAAGTGTTGCGCTCCTATATCCGTCAGGTGGACTCGCTCAATCAGGTGAACGAAATCCTGCGCAGTGAGAACCTGCAGATTCGTGACGAACTGGCTGCCAGCAATCGTGAGAAAGCAGGTCTGGCCTCGGAAAAGGCCTCGCTGAGCGAGAAGGTGGCCATTGCCGCCCAGCTCGATGCCACGGGCATTACGATGACACCGCTGAACAAGCGACAGAAGGCAGCCAAAAAGATGAAGGACTGCAAGCAGATAGAGGTGAGATTCCAAATAGCCAAGAATGTGACAGCCGCCAACGGTGTGCGGACTTTCTACGTGCGCATTCAGACTCCAAACGGGAATGTGCTTTCCTCCGGCTCCTTCAGCTATGAAAACAAGCAGATAGAATATTCCATGAAAAAGTCCGTAGAGTACACGGGCGAGGAGGTGACGGTGTTCACCTATTGGAATGTTGACGAGTTCCTTTCGGGTGGTGACTATCGTGTCAGTATCTTTGCCGAAGGAAACATGATCGGAACAAAGACGTTTACATTTAAATAAATGGATTTTAGGATGAAAAAACATCTGGTTTTTAGTGTATGGCTTCTTGCGCTGGGCATGCCGGTGGGGGCGCAGCAGGTGCTGACCCTCGACAGTTGCCGGGCTATGGCCTTGCGCAGCAACAAACAGATGGATGTTTCGCGCATCAAGCAGGACGTGGCGAAGAATATCCGCAAGTCGGCCCGCACGAAATATCTGCCCCATATCTCGGCTATTGGCACTTATCAATATACGAGTGAGGAAATATCCATCTTGAACGATGATCAGAAGTCTATGCTCTCCAATCTTGGCAACGGCTTCAGTTCGTTGGCGCAGGGTGGTATGGGGCAGCTGCAAAGTGGCATGAACTCCATGTCCAAACTGTTGGGAGCCTTGAACCTGCCTGCCCCCGTGATGCAGCAGTTGGGGGCTGACATGCAGAAAATGCAGCTGGAGCTGTCACAGACAGTAACGACTACTACGGGCGCATTGAATGCCGAGGGACAGAAGATTGTCGATGCCTTCCGCACCGACACACGTAACATCTGGGCTGGATCCATCATGGCCGTGCAGCCTGTGTTCATGGGCGGAAGTATCATTGCCATGAACAAGATGGCCGATTTGGGTGAGGACTTCGCACGGAACTCGGCTGAAGCCCGTCAGCAGGCGGTGATCTATTCCGTTGACCAGGCCTACTGGCAAGTGGTTTCGCTGAAGCATAAGAAACGGCTGGCTGAGAGTTTCCTCAATGTGGTTCAGAAACTGGACAGCGACGTGCAGAAGATGATTGCCGAGGGCGTGGCCACCAAGAGCGACGGACTGAGTGTCAGTGTCAAGGTGAACGAGGCTGAGATGGCCGTGCAGAAAGTCAACGACGGCCTGGTGCTCTCGAAGATGCTGTTGTGCCAGATGGTGGGACTGCCCATGAGCGGCGACATCGTCTTGGCTGACGAAGATGCTGAACACCTGGCAGTGACTGCCATTACTCCGCAGTTCGATGTCGACCAGGCCATCGTGAACCGTCCGGAACTGAAGATGCTCGACAATGCCGTTGACATTGCCAAGCAGTCGGCCAACCTGTTGAGGGCTGGCAATCTGCCGATGGTGGCTCTGATGGGCGGATACTCGGTGAGCAATCCCAGCGTCTATAACGGTTTCGAGAAGAAGTTCAAAGGAATATGGAATGTGGGCGTGTTGGTGCGTGTCCCCTTGTGGAACTGGGGCGACGTGGCTTATAAAGTGCGTGCCGCCAAAGGAGCCACCGCCATTGCTTCTTTGGAACGGGATGAAGCACGAGAGAAGATAGAACTGCAAGTGAACCAGAACACATTCCGTGTGGAAGAGGCCAACAAGCGGCTTGCCTTGGCAGAGTCGAGCGTGATGAAAGCCGACGAGAACCTGCGCATGGCAAACTTAGGCTTCAAGGAAGGTGTCATCACCCCAACCACCGTCATGGAGGCACAAACAGCATGGTTGCAAGCAAAGTCGCAGCAGATTGATGCGGAAATCGCCGTCAAGATGAGTCATGTGGACTTGCAGAAGTCGCTGGGTGTCTTGGTTCCTTAACTTAGGGGCAGATAATGTAAAATGTAAAAAACGGAAATAAAATTATGTCAGCAAAAACACAACACAACAATATCCTGTATGCAATCATTGGATTTGCATCAGTGGTAATTCTTGTTGCCGTCATCGGATTTTTCACCTTGGGACGTGATCCCGAGCTGATTCAAGGACAGGTGGAAGTTTCGGAATACAGGGTATCGAGCAAGGTGCCCGGCCGTATTTTGGAGATTAGGGTGAAGGAGGGCGACTATGTGAAAGCAGGCGATACGCTGGCCGTCATTGATGCTCCTGAGGTGCGTGCCAAGATGATGCAGGCACAGGGGGCTGAGGCTGGTGCTTCGGCTTTGGAGCAGATGGCTCAGAACGGTGCCCGTAAGGAGCAGGTGCAGGGAGCCTATCAGTTGTTGCAGAAGGCACAGGCAGGCTTGGAGATTGCCGAGAAGTCGTATAACCGTGTGCAACGCCTGTTCGACGAAGGCGTGATGAGTGCTCAGAAACGCGACGAGGCATACGCCAATTATAAGGCCATGGAAGCTACATACAAGGCAGCCAAGAGTCAGTACGACATGGCCGTGAACGGTGCCCGTCAGGAAGAGAAGATGGCCGCACAGGCCCAGCACGACCGTGCCAAGGGTGCTGTGGCCGAAGTGAACGCCTATGTGGGCGAGACCGTGCAGTTGGCCCAGATGGACGGTGAAGTGAGCACCATCTATCCCAAGGTGGGCGAGCTGGTGGGAACGGGTAGCCCCATCATGACCATCTCGATGATGCAGGATCTGTGGGGCACTTTCAATGTGCGTGAGGATCAGCTCAATGGCATGCAGGTCGGAACAGAGTTCACCGCCTTTGTGCCTGCCTTTAATAAAGAGGTGAAGATGAAGGTCTACCACATGAAGGATCAGGGTTCGTATGCAGTATGGAAAGCCACGAAGGCTAACGGCCAGTACGACCTGAAGACCTTTGAGGTGAAGGCCCGTCCCATAGAAACGCTGGAAGGCCTGCGTCCAGGCATGAGCCTCATTGTGAAATAGTGCATGGTTTACAGTTAACAGCTCAGAGTTAGGAATTGGATACACTTAGGCGATTATATGCTATCATGATGCGGGAGTTGCTGATTCTCCGCAGGAATCACATCTATCGCTTCTGTATGGTGGTTTTCCCCATCGTGGTGATGCTGTTTTTCACTTCACTGATGGAGGATGGACTGCCCACAAGTCTGCCCGTGGCTGTAGTAGACCAGGATAACACCTCGACCACTCGTGCCTTGACGCGGCGGCTTGATGCTTTCCAGATGTCGCATGTGGTGGCTCACTATCCCACCATGAGCGATGCACGCAAGGCCATGCAACGCAACGAGATCTACGGTTTCCTGTATATCCCGAAAGGCACGACAGAAAAACTGATGGCCGCTCGTCAGCCGAAGATTTCATTCTATTACACCTATACGTCGCTCACGGCTGGTGCCATGGTGATGAAAGACCTGAAGACCATTTCGACTTTAGGTTCTGCTGCCGTGGGACAGGCCACGTTGCAGGCACGCGGTTTCACCGATGCGCAGATACAGACATTGCTGCAGCCCATACGTGTGGATCTGCACCAGATAGCCAACCCCTGGAGCAGTTATAATATCTATCTGACCACGATGATTGTGCCGGGAATTTTCATGCTGTTCATTTTCCTGATAACAGCCTATTCCTTGGGAACGGAGCTGAAGTTCAATACCTCGAAGAAGTGGATGGAAATGGCTGATAACCGGATAATGGTGGCACTTCTTGGAAAATTTCTGCCGCAGACCGCCATCTGGCTTGCCATGGTCTTTGGCTATGAGTGGTACGTGTTTTTCCATCTGGGGTTCCCCCATTTGGGCTCACCGTGGATGCTTGTTCTGTTGGGACTCATGGAGGTGCTGGCTTCGCAAGGCTTCGGCATCTTCGCCTTTGGTCTGATGCCTTCGCTGCGCATGTCCATGAGTGTCTGCTCACTGTGGGCTGTGCTCAGCATTTCGATGGCCGGTTCTGCCTTCCCTGTCATGGGCATGGATGCACCCTTGCAATCGTTGTCGTGGCTGTTCCCGCTTCGCCATTACTACATGATTTATCAGATCAGTGTGTTCAACGGCTTCCCGCTCATTGAGGCGTGGTTCCATTTTGCCGCTCTCTGCGCGTTCCTGCTGTTGCCATGGTTTGTCCTGAAGAAACTTAAAAACGCAATGCTCAATTATGTCTATATTCCATAATATGCGTGGGAGCCTGGAAGACATCTGCTTTATCTGGTGGCAGGAGATGAAGCAGATTGTGAAGGATGAGGGAGTCATCATCTTCTTCTTCGTCGTTCCTTTGGTCTATCCGCTTCTCTACTCATGGATATATAACAATGAGACGGTGCATGAAGTGCCGGTGGTAGTGGTCGACGACTGCCATTCGTCGCTCTCGCGCCAGTTCATCCGCATGTGCGATGCTTCGCCCGATGTCAAGATTGCCTATTATGCACAGGACATGGACGAGGCAAAGTCGTTGGTGAGCCGTCAGATTGTGGAGGGCATCTACTATTTCCCTCCCGAATTCGATGCCAAAGTGAACCGGCTGGAGCAGGCCACGATGAGTGTCTATTGCGATATGAGCCTCATACTTGCCTATAAGGCCATCTTCCAGACAGCCCAGTTGGTGAGTATGCAGATGGGAACGGAAATCAAGACGAAGCTCGGCGGCAAGTATACTGCTCATGAAGAGGCCATCGCGGCTCAGCCGCTTGCCTACGATGAGGTTCCCATTTTCAACCCATCGGGCGGTTATGGTTCGTTCGTGCTGCCTGCGGTGCTGATGCTTATTCTGCAGCAGACGCTGGTGTTGGGCATCGGCCTTTCGGCAGGTACGGCCCGCGAGGAGAACCGCTACGGACAGCTCATCCCCGTAAGCCGCCATTACCATGGTATGCTGAACATTGTGCTGGGCAAGGCACTGTGTTACTTGATGATCTATGCCGTGATGGGCGCATGGCTTGTCGCTGGTGTGCCGCGCCTGTTCCATTTCCCGCAATTAGCCACATGGCAGACCTTGCTTGCCTTGATGATACCCTACACACTGGCTTGTGTCTTTTTTGGTATGGTCGTGTCGTGCATGGTGAAATACCGTGAGAATGTGATGCTTATCATGGTGTTCATCAGTATTCCCTTGCTGTTCCTCACAGGTGTCAGTTGGCCACAGTCCAATATCCCCGGCTTCTGGCAGGGTGCTTCTTGGGTGTTCCCCTCTACGTTTGGTGCCAGGGCTTATATCCGTCTGAACTCGATGGGAGCCTCACTCCATGATGTAATCTGGGAGTACCGCATCTTGTGGCTTCACGCCTTGGTTTATTTCCTTTTGGCCTGTGGCGTCTACCGTTACCAGATCTACAGGGCTCGTGCCGATGTCCATGAACGTCTGGCCAAAAAGAAAGAGCTGGCAGGCAAGACTACAGACTGACTTTAGACAATAAGACAGCACTTTTTCTCCGAATCGCTTGTCGGTTCGGATTTTTTGTGCTATTTTTGCATCGTGCATTGCGATGCACAGACATTTTTATTTGCTCAATTAGTTTTTATAATATAATGGCAATAGCAATTCGAAATACAGAGTCCGATATTGTGGATGCTTACTGGGAGAAACTTCAGTCGCTTAGTATGAAAGCAAAGTTAAGGTTGGCAACTTTGCTCACTACTTCTGCATTTGAAGAAGAATGTCAAAAATCGTCAAGTACGCCTACAAGAAAGGTCTTCAAGACAAAAAGGCATACAGAGAATGTGCTAACCGATGCTCAGTTAGAGGCTCGTTTTGCAGGAATGCAAACACCAGAGGTTCCCAAGGATCCTTCGTGGAGCGAAGTAATCAACAGCAACACAGGTAAAACTATTCCACCGATAGAGAAATGGCTGTAAGTACGGTATCGCAAAGGGAAATCGTTGAAGTACCATATCAATTACCAGATGGAAGTATCAAGCCGCACATGGCTTTAGTACTTTCTACGGGCAGATTGCTTAATGCAGAAGATGGCATGTTCTATGCTGTGCTTATTTCTTCGAAGAATATCAATCCTGAGTTTACGATGGAGATAAAGAATGAATGGCTGAATAAACCGTTGTCTAAGCAATCTTTTTTTGTAACTCATATTGTGACTTATTATCGAACGGATGAAGTAATTCAATCGTTCAATAACTTTGTGAAGAAGGATTTTTTTGATGCAATTATGAACAAGGTAATTCTCAGCATGTTTGATATTGAACTGTTGTGATTTGTCCGCATCCTTAGTATTATTGCACTTTCACCGAATCGGATGAGTTTAGTGCAGTTTCACCAATGCTTTGGAACTTAGTAAAGTAAAAAAATCATTGGTACACAAGTTTGTGGACCACAAAGTTGTGTACCAATGGTAAAAAAGTATTTGTGAAGGCTCACTGATGGCTCGTTCCCACAATCTTCGTCTTCGGCAGTTCCTTGTTGCGGCGGTTGACGACGGTGACGACGGCCTGGGCGAGGTTGATGAAGGCCTGGCCCGTCATAGTGTCGAGCATCGTGGCGGCAGGCATACCGGCATCGCCGCTCTCGCAGATACTCTGCACAAGGGGAATCTGGGCAAGCAAGGGAACCTTCATCTCAGCGGCCAATTGCTTGCAACCCTCCTTGCCGAAGATGTAGTAACGGTTTTCGGGCAGTTCGGCAGGCGTGAACCACGCCATGTTCTCCACTAAGCCGAGGATAGGCACGTTAACCTTCTCATTGCGGTACATGTCGATGCCCTTGCGTGCATCGGCCAAGGCCACCTGTTGGGGCGTAGAGACAATGATGGCACCTGTGATGGCGAGTGTCTGTAATAGTGTGAGGTGGATGTCGCTGGTACCCGGTGGCGTGTCGAGAATGAAATAGTCGAGCTCGCCCCAGTCGGCATCGGCAATGAGCTGTTTCAGGGCATTCGTGGCCATGCCGCCGCGCCAGAGCGTTGCCGTGGTAGGTGAAACAAAGAAGCCGATGGAGAGCAGTTTCACGCCATATTGCTCGATGGGGCAGATGAGGTCGCGTCCGTCCACTTTGACGGCATAGGGATGGGCATCCTCCACGTTGAACATCTTGGGCATGGAAGGACCGAAAATATCGGTGTCGAGCAGTCCCACCTTATAGCCAAGGCGTGCCAGTGCGATAGCCAAATTGGCCGAAACGGTGCTCTTGCCTACACCGCCCTTGCCAGAGCTGACGGCAATGATATTCTTTACCTGCGGCAACAGCTTGCCCACTTCGGGGCGTGGCTTCGACTTGAATTCCGTCTCAATCGTCACTTCGATGTCTTTTCCGCAATGATAGTGGATGGCTGCCTCTGCAGCCTTGACGGTGGACTTCAGAAAGGGATCTGTGTCGCGTGGGAACTCTAATACCACACCAACCTTCCAGTTCTTCCCTCCTTCAGGGGGATTGAGGGGGGCTACTACGGGTGTGTCGGCCACCATGCCACTCTCTACGAGGTTCTTTTTTGTGCCCGCGTAGGTAACTGTGGCGAGCGCATCCATAATCAGTTTGGGATATAGTGTCATCTTTCTCTCTTAGGTTAATTACTTTGTCTTGTCGAGACTGCTGCGTTTTGTACGATGGTAGGAACGGTAGTCGTCGAGTTCTATTTCGATGTCAGGTTCTTCCAAAGTCCCCGTTCGGGGTAGTTGGAACTTCAGGTACTTGATATTAAGGCCACGGGCAAGCCACATCGATTCGTAATAGGTCTGGATGGAGGCGGCTTCCTTGATCTCAGTGGCGGAGTTTCCTTGGGCTGCGACTGAGTCGCAGCATACGGAACCGTAAAGGTCGGTGGTGCTGTAGAGGAGGGGAAGACGGTTGCGCTCTATCACGTAGGTGGTATAGGTGAAGAGGAAATTGGAGTCAGTCTTCAGGTGAATGATGCCGCCATCTGTCAGAAATTTGCGGTATCGGTTCAGGAAGAACGTGGATGTGAGGCGTTTGCGCGGATTCTTCATCTGTGGGTCACTGAATGTGAGCCAGATTTCCTGCACTTCATCCTCGGCAAAGAAACGGTCGATGATTTCGATATTGGTACGCAGAAAGGCCACGTTCTTCAATCCTTCGCGAATGGCCTGTGTGGCACCTGTCCACATGCGGGCACCCTTGATGTCGACACCGATAAAGTTGATCTCCGGATGAAGTTGAGCTAACTCTACTGTGTACTCGCCTTTACCGCACCCCAGTTCCAGCACGATGGGGTTGTCGTTATGAAAATATTGTTCGCGCCAATGGCCACGCATGTCGAACGGAACGTCACTTACCACCGAATAAGGGTACTGAAAGACGCATTCATACGTTTCCATGTCGGCAAACTTTGCCAGTTTTCCTTTACTCATAATCTGAATTGCAATTCGTGTGCAAAAATACAGAAAAAACTTTATATTGTAGGTGGTTTTCTGCAAAAAATACTGAATGAGCTTGCAATATCGGCTCTTTTTTCCAGATTTATGCTTACCTTTGCCATGTCATTGATGATGATTGCTTGTCTTTAAACGAAGCAGTAAGGTAAGTGATAGATCTGAGATAGCAAAATTTAAGTATTACTAAAACTACAAAACTATGTCAAATTACAAAATGATTCCTACGTTGGGACTGGCTGATGCCATCAAGTTGGCATCGGGCCGCTTAATGGACTTTAGCGGTCGCAGTCGTCGTTCTGAGTTCTGGTGGTGGATGCTGCTGGTACTGATTCTGAACATGGTGGTCGGACAGGTACTCGCGTTCAATGCCTGGCTGTCATTCATTGCACAAGTATTGGTGATGTGTCTCGGATTGAGCGTGACAGCCCGCAGGCTGCAAGACACGGGAAGGAGTGCCGTCTGGGTCTACGTAAGCTTCGCTTTGGGTATTCTGAGCAATGGCTATACGGCTTCTACGGGCTTTGCTGAGAGAATTATGGCAGTGAATGGTAATGCCGATGCCATGATGAAACTGTTTGAGAGTGAGTCCAGCACGTTAGGCACGATAGGATTGCTTTCTGTTGTGAATATGGTAGTGTCGCTCCTTGTGATTATTTTCTGCTGCATGGACGGCAATGCAGAACCTAACCAATACGGAGAGTCGCCGAAGTATGTAGCAGAATAACCTTCCAATCATAAAATACAGATGGAAAGTGAAAGAGGAAAGATATGATTACCTTATTAGCTCCTCAGGTAGCAAGAGTAATCATATCTTTCCTCTTTCACTTTTCATCTTTCGTCTAAATTACTCAATGACGACGGTGGTCCAACCGTGTTTGTCTTCTATCTCGCCGTACTGGATGCCGCGGAGCGTATCAAACAGCTTCTTCGAGATGGGTCCCGGCTTGTCGCCAAATGAGTAGCGCTTGCCCGTGTCGAGGTCGTCGATATAAGAAATGGGTGAGATGACGGCAGCCGTTCCGCATGCACCAGCCTCCTCGAAGGTTTCCAGTTCCTCTTCGGGGATGGGACGGCGCTCCACCTTCATGCCTAAGTCTTCGGCCACCTGCATCAACGACTTGTTGGTGATAGAGGGTAGGATAGAAGTAGACTTCGGCGTGATGTAGGTGTTGTTCTTGATGCCGAAGAAGTTGGCGGCACCACACTCGTCCATGTATTTCTTCTCTTTTGCGTCGAGATAGAACTCACAGGCGTAACCCTTTTCATGAGCCAGATTGTTGGCGAAGAGCGATGCTGCATAGTTGCCACCCACCTTGTACTTACCCGTGCCGAGCGGAGCCGAACGGTCGTAGTCGCGGATGATGACGTAGGGATTAGCAGCGAAGCCACCCTTGAAATACGGGCCTACGGGTGTCACGAAAATCAGGAAACAGTATTCCTTGGAAGGATGAACGCCAACCTGGGCAGAGGTACCGATGAGCAGCGGACGGATATAGAGGGTGGCACCGCTCTCGTAGGTGGGAATCCACTCCTGATTCAGGCGAACCACTTTCTTCACCATCTCTGTGAAGAGTTCCGTTGATACTTCGGGCATCATGATGCCACGGCAGGTCGACTGTAGACGGGCGGCATTCTCGTCAACACGGAAGATGCGCACTTTACCGTCTTTGCAGCGGTAGGCCTTCAGCCCCTCGAAAGCCTCCTGGCCATAGTGCAGACAGGTGGCTGCCATGTGCATTTTCAGATACTCGTCGGAGCAGACCTCAATCTCGCCCCACTTTCCATCGCGGTAGTAGCACCGCACGTTGTAATCTGTCTTCATATATCCGAACGACAGATTTGCCCAATCTAAGTTCTTCATATTGGTTGTTGATATAATGATATTTGCGCAAAAGTAAGCATTTCTTGCGAAATGGCCAAATTATAAATAGTTTTATTCTGCTTTTTCCAAAATCTTCTTGATTTCGGCATCAGTCTTGGTCAGTTTGTCACGGCAGAGCTTGATGAGCTTCTGTGCTTGTTTGAGTTGCTCGGTCAGCTCGTCAACGTCGTACTCGCCGCCTTCCATTTTGCGGACAATGGTCTCTAATTGCTGGAGTGCTTCTTCGTATTTCATTTTACTACAGATTTGATGGTTCCTTGTGCAAATAGGGTGTCAATCTCGTCGCCCTTTTTCAGTTCCGAAGCCTTGCGGACAGCCTTCCCGTTTAGTAAGGTGATGCTATAACCGCGTTTTAAGAGCAGTTGCGGGTCGAGTGACTCGGTGCGCTGTTCGATAAGGGCCAGACGATGCTGCTCGTTAAGTAGTCGTTGCGGAGCGATGGTTGCGCATCGGGATTGTAGAAGGGTGATCTTGATTCGTGCTTGCTCCACTTGTTTGTTTATTGCGGCTGAAAGACGGATGTCTGCCTGTTGCAGTCGTGTCTCTTGTCTTGTCTTTGCCAGCGAGAAGAGGGTCGGGATGCGGATGGCAAGGTTAGAGAGTTGGGATTTGAGGCTTGAGATCCGTAATTGTGTGGTATGGACAAGGCGGTTCTCGGCATCCTCAATGCGGTCGAGCACTTGTTGGGCGTGGTCGATGAGAAAAGCCGCCGCCGCTGTCGGGGTTTTTACGCGAACATGCGAAACCATGTCGAGTATGCACTCGTCGCGGTCGTGGCCGATGCCTGTGATGATGGGGAGGGGGAACTGTGCCACGTTCTCGGCCAAGGCGAGCGTGTCGAAGCCCGACATGTCGCTGGTGGCACCGCCGCCACGGATGATGACCACGCAGTCGAAGGGACGTGAATAGATGCTGTTCAGGGCCTGGATGATGCTCTCTTCCACCTGCTCGCCCTGCATCACGGCAGGGAAGAGCTTCACCTGAAAGGCAAATCCGCTGTCGGCCAACTGATGGCAGAAATCACCGTAACCGGCGGCTGTCTCGCTGGAGATGACGGCGATGTTCAGGCAGAACGAAGGCATTGGCAGTTCGCGCTGAAGGTCGAAAATGCCTTCCTTCTTCAGTTGTGCAATGATTTCCTGGCGACGGCGGGCCATGTCGCCCAGTGTGTAGTTGGGGTCGATGTCGGTGACGATCCAGGAAAAGCCGAAAGCCTCATGGAACTGTGCATAGACTTTCAGTCGAGCTTTCATTCCTGTGTGTAGCCGCTGGCCTGTGATGCGCTCGAAATGGGGCTGAATCATGACCCACGACGAACGCCAGCATTTGGCTGAGGCTTTGGCGATGGGCGTGTTGGAAAACTCGTCTTTCTGCACCAGCTCCATGTAGCAATGCCCTCTCGATTCGCGCACTTCCGAGAGTTCGGCTTCCACCCAGTATTCGCGTGCCATCTCGGTTTCGATGACTTCGCGCACCAGTGAGTTCAGTTCGTAGAGTGTCAGGGTGTTGTCCATACTCTTCCAATCATATAGGCTTGCCAGAAGTCGGGCAGGCCATAGCCAAGGATGTTGTCGGGGGTGTCGTATTGGGAACTGCTTTGGCGGACAAGTTCGATAATCTCTGAGGCCGTCTTGTTGCGAAGTCCCTGCCAGAGACAGGCCACCAATCCGCAGACGACGGGGGTGGAGAACGAGGTGCCCATGTCGCGGACGAGGGTGCCTCTGCCAGTGATGAGCGTTGTGCCATTGCCCAAGGCGACAACATCAGGCTTTACACGTCCGTCCTGAGATGGGCCGATGCTGGCAAAGGGCGCATTCTTGCCGTCTTGGTTCACGGCTCCCACGGTCAGTATGTCGTCGGCATCGGCAGGAACGGTGAGCTTCTTCCATGACCCCATGCCGCAGTTGCCGGCAGAGTTGCAGAGAATGATGCCTTTCCTGGCCAACAGCGATGCCGAGCACGAGATCATGGCCGTCTTTCCGTCAAGGTCTTGCAGCCGGTAGTTGCCGATGCCTTGGTCGTATTCGTTGTAGCCTAAGGAAGAATTGATGATGTCGACTCCCACCGAATCGGCAAATTCGGCAGCCATGGCCCAATAGTCTTCTTCAATGGGCATCTCCGTCGACGGGTCTTCGCAGCGCAACAGCCAGTAGCTTGCTTCGGGAGCGGAGCCCATCATCACTTCGGGAGCCTGTGCGCCGAGGACCGAAAGGACTTTCGTGCCGTGGTCGATGCCGCCATAGAGCTTGTCGGCCTTTGCCGGACTGATGAAGTCGTGAGTCCCGACAATGCGGGTGTTGGCAAAACAGGGCAGACGGTCCACATTCTGGAAACCGCCGTCAAGAACGGCAATGGTGATGTCCTTTCCGCAGAGGTTGATCTCATGCAGGCGGTTGCCCCCTATCATCTCAATCTGCGTCCGCGCCATGCCCATCGGGTCGCCGCGGAGCGAGTCCCAGCGGTTGAACTGTTCATGATGACGGGGACGGAACGCCTCGTCGGGCGCTTCGATGCTGTCAGGCGACTGGAACACCAAGCGTGTCTCCTTGACAAAAGGGAGCTGTGCCAATTGGTTCAGTATCGACGTGTCGCGCGAACTGACCAAGACGGTGTTGTTCCAGCGGCTGGTGCCCAGCACTTGCGCCCCTTTTACGCGGAAACTGTTGACAATCGTTTCGGGGACAGGCAGGTCGGTAGAGTCTACGCGAAGTCCTTGCCGTTTGCGCCTCTCAATGCTCTTGTGCGAGAGATAGCGGCTGGGACGGTCCAATGAGAATTTGCTCTCTTTCTTGTTGTATATATAATAACGGTACGCGAAGGTTTTATGTCCGGGATATTTCACCTTTGCCTCAGCCGGGGCCAATGTGAACACCAGGGTCAGTAGAAATACAAATAGTCGGCACATCATTACATTTAGGCTTTACTTGATAAGTTTTTCTATAGAGCCTACAAAGGTACGACTTTTTTCTGAAATGGCCAAATTTTGTTTCGTTTCCCCATCGATGTGGAATGAGTTTACAAAGTCGTCGACTTTGTCAGACAAACTCGACGACTTTGTAACACAAACTCGACGACTTTGTAAATCGATGTAATATGAATGGTGTTGCGGTTTGGCAGAATCGGAAAAAAAATGTAACTTTGCAGGCGTTATGAGTGATAACAAGCAAGCGGCATTAGAGTTGGGCACAAAGCCTGTGGGGGCTCTGCTATGGCAATATGCGCTTCCGGCCATGGTGGCTATGGTGGCCTCCAGCCTTTATAATATCATCGACCGTTCGGTCATCGGACAGGTGGTGGGCCCGGAAGCCATTGCGGGTTTGGGCATCACGTTCCCCTTTATGAACCTTAGTGCGGCCTTCGGAGCCTGTGTGGGTGTGGGCGCTTCGACGTGCATCAGTGTGAAGCTGGGGCAGCGCGACTATAGCACGGCACAGTATCTGTTAGGCAATACGGTGACGCTCAACATCATTGTGGGCATCGTGTTCATGGCGGTATGCCTGTTGTTCCTTGACCCCATCTTGCGGTTCTTCGGCGCTTCCGACGTGACATTGCCATACGCCCGCGAGTTTATGCAGGTCATTCTGGCAGGCAACGTCATCACCCACATGTATTTCGGCATGAATGCCGTGCTGCGTGCTGCCGGAAAGCCGCGCCATGCCATGTATGCCACGCTGTTCACTGTGGCGTGCAACATCGTGCTGGTGTGCGCCTTCGTCTGGTGGTTCCGATGGGGCATACGCGGAGCGGCCTTGGCCACCGTTATGTCGCAGACACTCGCCTTGTGCTGGCAGATGCGCCTTTTCAGCAATTCCAAGGAACTGCTCCATCTGAAGAAGGGCATCTACAGGCTGAAGGCGGAGTTGGTGCGCAACATCATTGCCATTGGCATCTCGCCCTTCCTCATGCAGTCCACCTCGTGTGTCATCGTCATTGCCATGAACAACCAGTTTGTGCGCTATGGCGGCGATATGGCTGTGGGAGCCTATTCCATTGCCAACTCGATGGTCATGGTGTTCTTCATGTTCGTCATGGGCGTTACCCAGGGCATGCAGCCCATCGTGGGTTATAACTATGGTGCGAAGAAGTTCGACCGCATGTTGCGCTGCGTGTGGATTTCAATAGGCGTGGCCACGGCCATCCTCCTTTTCGGATGGGTGCTCTCCATGCTCTTCCCACGTCAGATGGCGCGTATCTTCACCACCGATCCCACACTGTTGGAGATGGCTGCCCATGGCATCGTGCTCGACATGCTGGTGTTCTTTGTCGTGGGTTCGCAGGCCGTCATCACCAACTTCTTCCAGTGCATTGGCAAGGTGAGGATCAGCATCTTCCTCTCGCTGTCGCGGCAGCTCATCTTCCTGCTCCCCATGGCCTTCGTCTTCCCGTATTGGTGGGGGCTCGACGGCGTATGGTATTCCATGCCGGTCAGCGACTTTGTGGCTTTCACCATTACCATCCCCATACTAATGTGGCATATCAGAAAATTCAGAGTTAATGAATAAGCCCATGGATAATAATGTCATCATCAACATCGGACGACAGCTCTGTGCTGGCGGACTCGAGATTGGCCGACTGCTGGCCGATGAGTTCCATGCTGCCTATTACGACCGCGAACTGCTGAACCTGGCGGCTAAGGAAAGCGGATTCTCGGAAGAGTTCTTCAAGAGCAGCGATGAGCGGAAGGGATTCCTGCGCTCTTTCTTCCATCTGCCCTACGCCAATAACCTGGGAGCCAGTGGCAGCAATTTCTATCAGAACAACTTCTCGCAGGAGAGCCTCTTCAAGTTCCAGAGCGATGCCATCCGCAAGGTGGCGCAGAAAGGGTCGTGCGTCTTCGTGGGGCGTTGTGCCGACTATGTGTTGCGCGACTTCCCCAATGTGGTCAATGTGTTCATCACCGCCTCGCTCGAAGACCGTGCCCGCCTGTTCATGAAGGAGAAAGGCGTCAGCCATGAAGAGGCCTTGAAGCGTATTGAGTATATTGAGCACCGCCGGGCCTCCTATTATAACTATTACACGGGCAAGCGGTGGGGCGAGGCCAAAAGCTATGATCTTTGCATTGATGCCAGTGTCCTCGGCATTCCTGAGACGGCCCGCTTCATTGCCGACTTCGTACGTAAAAAACTATCTTCCCACACTCCCTGAAAAATGAAACGTATAGGCATTCTCAGCGACACCCACGGCTATTGGGACGACAAGTACCTGCATTACTTCGAGCCTTGCGACGAGATATGGCATGCAGGCGACATCGGTTCGGTCGAAGTGGCCGACCGTCTGGCCGCCTTCCGCCCCTTCCGTGCCGTCTGCGGCAATTGCGACGGTGGCGACCTGCGGCTGATGTATCGCGAACTGAACCGCTTCAAGTGTGAGGATGTCGACGTGCTCATCAAACATATCGGCGGCTATCCCGGTCGCTACGACCCCAGCATCCGCTCTATGCTCTTTGCCCGTCCGCCACAGCTTTTCATCACCGGCCACTCGCACATTCTGAAAGTGCAGTACGACAAGACCCTCGGCCTGCTTCACATCAATCCCGGTGCGGCTGGCATGCAGGGGTGGCACAAGGAGCGTACGCTTGTAAGATTGACCATCGAAGGCAATAAATTCGCTGACTGCGAAGTTATTACATTAGGAGACTATGAAATATAATATAAGAAATATGAAACGTACAATCGTCATTACTGGTGGCGCAGGCTTCATTGGAAGCCACGTGGTGCGCCTGTTCGTGAACAAGTATCCCGAGTATCACATCATCAACCTCGACAAGTTGACCTATGCCGGCAACTTGGCTAATCTGAAGGACATCGAGAACAAGCCCAACTACGAGTTCGTAAAGATGGATATCTGCGATTTCGATGCCTTCTATAAGCTCATGCAGGACAAGAAGGTGGATGGCATCATCCATCTGGCCGCAGAGAGTCACGTGGATCGTTCTATCAAGGATCCGTTCACTTTCGCCAAGACGAACGTGATGGGAACGCTCTCGTTGCTCCAGGCTGCCAAACTCTATTGGGAGAGTCTGCCTGAGAAGTACGAGGGCAAACGTTTCTATCACATCTCGACTGATGAGGTGTATGGTGCATTGGAACTGACGCATCCTGAGGGTATCGAACCTCCATTCACGACTACCGCTTCAAGTGCTGAGCATCATCTGGCCTACGGTGACAAGTTCTTCTTGGAGACCACGAAGTACAATCCTCATTCTCCGTATTCAGCTGCAAAGGCTTCTTCCGATCATTTCGTTCGTGCTTACCATGATACCTATGGCATGCCTGTCGTGGTGACGAACTGCTCGAACAACTACGGCCCTTATCAGTTCCCTGAGAAGCTGATACCTCTTTTTATTAATAACATCCGTCACCGCAAGCCGTTGCCCGTCTATGGCAAGGGCGAGAACGTGCGCGACTGGCTCTTTGTAGAAGACCACGCCCGTGCCATCGACCTCATTTTCCATGAGGGTAAGATTGCCGACACTTACAACATCGGTGGCTTCAACGAGTGGAAGAACATCGACATCATCAAGGTGGTGATCAAGACCGTCGACCGTCTGCTGGGTCGTAAGGAAGGCGAGGATATGGATCTCATCACCTATGTCACCGACCGTGCCGGCCACGACCTTCGCTATGCCATCGACTCGTCGAAATTGCAGCGCGAGCTCGGTTGGGAGCCTTCCCTCCAGTTCGAGGAAGGCATCGAGAAGACTGTCCGCTGGTATCTCGACAACCAGGAGTGGCTCGACAACGTCACCTCCGGCGACTACCAGAAGTACTACGACAACATGTATCAGAACCGCTAAGGTCCTGTATGGTGCGACTCTGTCGCACCTTCTTCTCTATGGACAACCTCTCCCAATCCTTCCATTCCTACCTCGTCAAGCTGGCCTACGAAGGGGCCACTCACGAGCAGGAACATCAGCTTGAGCATCTGCTGGCTCTTCTTTATCCTGAGGACGAGCAAGCCTTGGTGAGCTACTACGGCCTTTTTGGCGAGCCGCGCCTGTCCCTTGACGAGATAGCATCTAAACGCAATGAGAGTTCCGACCAAACGCTCGCTGTGATTGATAAGATCATTCGTAAACTTGCTGTCACCCCTGAGTGGCAAATGATAGAAGGAAAACTATGAAGAAAATAATGCTTTTAGGCTCAGGCGAACTGGGCAAAGAGTTTGTAATTGCCGCCAAGCGTGCCGGTCAGTATGTTGTGGCCTGTGACCGCTATGCTGGCGCTCCGGCCATGCAGGTGGCCGATGAGTGCGAAGTGTTCTCGATGCTCGACGGCGATGCCCTTGAAGCTGCCGTCCGTAAGCATCAGCCTGACATCATCGTGCCTGAGATTGAGGCCATCCGCACCGAACGTCTCTTTCAGTTCGAGGAAGAGGGCATTCAGGTCGTTCCTTCGGCCCGTGCTGTCAACTATACGATGAATCGCCGTGCCATCCGCGATTTGGCTTCAAAGGAGCTTGGCCTGCGCACGGCCAAATATTTCTATGCCAAGACTTTCGACGAGTTCAAGGAGGCTGCCGACCAGATTGGATTCCCCTGTGTGGTGAAACCGCTGATGTCGTCGTCAGGCCATGGACAAAGCTACGTCCATAATGATGACGAGCTGGAACAGGCTTTCCGTGAGGCGATGGAAGGCAGTCGCGGCGATGTGAAGGAGGTGATTATTGAGGAGTTCATTGATTTCGATTCGGAGTTCACGCTCCTCACTGTCACCCAGCAGCACGGTTGGCCCACACTGTTTTGTCCGCCCATCGGTCATGTGCAGAAAGGTGGCGATTACCGAGAGTCATGGCAGCCTTATAAGATTTCTGACGAAGCCCTGAAACAGGCACAGATGATGGCCGACAAGGTGACGAAGGCACTCACGGGTGCAGGCATCTGGGGCGTGGAGTTCTTCCTGACAAAGCAGGGCGAGGTCATCTTCTCCGAGCTGTCACCCCGTCCGCACGATACGGGCATGGTCACGCTGGGCCATACCACGAACCTCTCTGAGTTCGAGCTGCATTTCCGTGCCGTCATGGGACTGCCCATCGCAGGCATTCATCTTGAGCATGCCG
This sequence comes from uncultured Prevotella sp., assembly GCA_947302435.1. Lineage (GTDB taxonomy): Bacteria > Bacteroidota > Bacteroidia > Bacteroidales > Bacteroidaceae > Prevotella. Next base: position 21,425 of record CAMYVQ010000037.1, read on the forward strand.
GTGCCTCTGCCGTTATCCTCTCACCGGGCGAGCCTTCTCCCTCCGTTCCGCCTTCTTCTCCCGTCCCGTATGTTGCGGCTTTGTCGCAACTCCCCTACAACCTCTCCGAAGCCCTGACCGAAGACCGCACTCGCATCCGCATCTTCGGCAAGCCTGAAGCTCACAAGGGGCGTCGTATGGGGGTTGTCCTCTGCTACGGTGAAGTGGGCGACGATGTCAATGCGCTCCGCGACAAGGCCAAACGACTTGCAAAGACGGTGCTTGGTACCGATCCTTATATGAAGAAATGAAGATAACTCTTATCGACCTTCCAAAAATAACCGATCCTCGTGGAAACTTGACATTTGCCGAGGGATTGGATAAAGTTCCTTTTGATATCAAACGAGCATATTGGGTATATGACGTTCCTGGTGGCGAGAGCCGTGGCGGTCATGCCCACAAGCGACTTAAGCAGTTAGTCATAGCTCTTAGCGGCTCGTTCCATGTCACGCTCGACAATGGACTCGAAAAACAGACAGTGCTGCTGAACCATCCTTGGCGGGGATTGCTCATTGACATAAACACCTGGCGTACGCTTGACGATTTCTCATCGGGCGCAGTCTGTTTGGTGTTGGCTTCCGAGCATTATGATGAGGATGACTATATTTATGATTACGACGAGTTCATAAAATACGTTGGATGTTCGAAATAGTGAGATATTCCGCTGCAAAACTGACGAATGGAATCAGTTTGTGGCTCAGTCGAAGAATGGCACGTTCCTCTTCGACCGCCGTTTTATGGACTATCATGCTGACCGGTTCCACGACCACTCTCTGATGGTGTATCGCGATTGTCGGCTTTATGCCTTGTTGCCTGCCAACGAGAAGAATGGCGTACTCGTTACTCATGGCGGGCTGACGTATGGCGGATTGATAATGAGTCGTCAGTGCTCGGTCAAGGGTGTGCTGAATGTCTTCACAGCCATGAATTCCTATCTTCAACAACAAGGGATTCATCGTGTTATTTATAAGGCCATCCCTTGGATATACCATCAGTTGCCAGCTGAGGAAGACCTTTTCGCCTTGACTTCAGTTTGCAGCGCTCGCTTGATCATTCGTGACGTATCCTCGGCAATTGTAGCCAATCATCGCTTGAAGTTTACTGAATCGCGCCGTTCTGGACTGCGTAAGGCCCAGCGTGCAGGACTGACTATTGCTGAATCGGACGACGTTGAGGCTTTCTGGCATATTCTGAACGATAATCTAACAACAAAGTACGACGTACGTCCTGTTCATAGGGCAGATGAATTACGTCTGTTGCGTTCCCGTTTTCCTGACCGGATCCGTCTGTGGATGGTGTACCGTGGGCAGACACCTGTGGGTGGAACGCTCTTGTTCCTGACACCGCAAGTGCTGCATACCCAGTATATTTCGGCTACTCCTGAGGGCAAGACCATCGGGGCCATTGACCTGCTATTTGACCACCTTGTTAATACGGAATACGCAGACTATCCCTACATCGACTTCGGTAAATCGACTGTCAGCGACAGTGCGGAACTGAATGAACAACTCGTATTCCAGAAAGAGGGCTTTGGCGCTCGTGCTGTTTGCTATGATACTTACGAATGGACTCTATGATTGATTATTTAGACTTGAAACGTATCACGGCCATGCATGCCGACGAAATCCATGAGGCTGTCAGTCGTGTCATTGATAGTGGCTGGTATCTGAAAGGCGAGGCCACAAGGCAATTCGAGCAGCACTACGCTTCCTACATAGGAACAAGGCATTGCATCGGTGTGGCCAATGGGCTTGATGCGCTAACGCTGATTCTCCGTGCCTATATGGAACTGGGGGTGCTTCATGAGGGCGACGAGGTGATCGTGCCTGCCAACACCTATATTGCCACCATCCTTTCCATCACCGAAAACCGGTTGGTCCCCGTTCTGGTAGAGCCTTCCATTGAAACGCTTGAGATAGACGATTCGCTCATCGAACAGGCCATCACTCCTCGCACACGTGCTATTATGCTGGTTCATCTTTATGGCCGTTGTGCATACACGGAACGCATTGCCGCACTTTGTCGTCAGCACCATCTCCTTCTCCTTGAAGACAATGCCCAGGCCCACGGCTGTAGGTTCAACCATGCAGAACATTTGGGCAAATCCCTTACCGGAAGTCTTGGTGATGCTGCCGCTCATAGTTTCTACCCTGGCAAAAACCTTGGGGCGCTTGGTGATGCCGGTGCCGTGACCACTGACGACGATGAGTTGGCCGCCGTCATTCGTTCCATTGCCAACTACGGCTCTTCCCGTAAATACGTTTTCGACTATGTGGGGCGTAATTCGCGCATCGACGAGGTTCAGGCGGCTGTGCTCGATGTAAAGCTGAAATATCTTGATGCCGACAATGCCCGTCGACAGGAGATTGCCAATGTATATTTGTCTCAAGTCCGCAATTCCCGTCTTCTCCTTCCTACGCCCTCTGAAAGTGTCTACCACATTTTCCCCGTGTTGAGCGTGCAGCGTGACCAGCTTCAGGCCTATCTGCATGAAAATGGGGTGGGGACGGTTATCCATTATCCTATTCCTCCCCACAAGCAGGCATGCTATTCCGCATGGAACAGCCGTTCCTTGCCTGTCACCGAGCGCATTCATGCCCAGGAACTAAGCATCCCTTGTCATCAGGCTATGACCGATGACGAGGTGGAGCAGGTCGTTTCCCTCCTGAATAATTTCTGAAAAAAGGTATAAAACCGATTGCCTTTTGATGTTTTTTTGAGGGAAGCAGTAAAAATCTTATCCTTTTTGTTTGCAAAATAATTGCCTTGTCCGTCAGAAACGCCCTCATGTCTGCATAGACACTTTTTGCCATTTTGACGGATGTGGATTTCTTTGTAAATTTGCAAAAAAAATGTAAACAACTATGGACAAAATCGGAGAAAGGATAAAAGAAGTGTTGTTCGCTCAGAACCATACGGCGAAGTGGCTTGCTGAGCAAATTCCCTGTGAACGCACCAATGTTTATGATATTTTCAAAAGGACAGACATCAACGTCAATCTGCTGAAACAACTTTGCGTCATTCTGAATCATGATTTCTTCAAGGAGCTTTCTGAAGAGATTTTTCCAGAAAAAGAATAAGTAATCGCGTGTGTTAGCGTTTTTTAGCTTAAAAAGTGTCTCATAATTTGCCTTGCAACTAAAAACTCTGTATCTTTGTCTCGTTTTTTAATGTCAAAGATAAATATTTCTATGGATTACGAAGAATTTAATTATGGCGCAATGACGCGCGAACAACAGCTGAGTTCATCATTGGCTTTCCCTGTATTGATGCGTAAAGTGTATCTCTGGATGACACTCGCGTTGGTAATTACAGGACTGACTGCCTATTATGTCGCATCATCACCAACCCTCCTGTTTCACATCTTTTCAAATAAACTGGTGCTGTTGGGACTGCTTGGAGGCGAATTCCTGTTGGTAATTGGTCTTTCGGCTGCTATCAACAAGTTGTCATTGCTCATGGTGACACTGATGTTCACAATCTATTCCGTGGTCAATGGTGCTACCTTGTCCGTTATTTTCCTGGTTTACACGGCTGAGTCCATCATGTCTGTGTTCTTTATCACCGCTGCAACTTTCGGAGGTATGGCACTATATGGCTATTTCACTAAAAAGGATCTCACTTCTTGGGGGAATATACTCTTTATGGGATTGATAGGCATAATCATTGCAAGTCTGGTCAATATGTTTGTGCATAACTCTGCTCTTCAGCTGATTATCTCCTATGTTGCCGTGTTGGTCTTTGTCGGTCTCACTGCTTATGACTCCCAGAAAATTAAGAAAATGATGCTTCAGGCACCCGATGCTGGAGAGTCGATGCAGAAATTGGCTCTGTTAGGAGCACTTACCCTTTATTTGGATTTCATTAATCTGTTTCTACAACTTCTGAAGATATTGGGTAGCAGGAGGAGTTGAATCCATTGTGCTCAAAATAACTTGTTTGACTTCCATCTTCCGTTGAGGATGGAAGTCTTTTTATATATAATAAGGTGTAATCGATATTGGGAGGCAATATGATTCAATTTTATTTGATTTTTTTATAAAAAAGTCTTCGATTATTTTGTGCGTTTTAAAAAAGTCCTTACCTTTGCATCCGCTTTCGCTCAAAAATGCTTGGGCAAAGCGCTGAAAAAGAAGAGTTCTTTGAAAGATTTACATAGACAGAGAAGTAGTACAAGAA
>CAMYVQ010000038.1 GCA_947302435.1 uncultured Prevotella sp.
TTCGGGTGTCTGGCACTTGCTTGGCCAGCACTACAATTTTTAAAGCCATATTATAATAATGTGTATAATAAGAAAATTTCCTTTTCGGGTGCAAAGGTAATCGTTTTCTGTCATTCAACAAAGTAAAAAGTGTAAAAATTGCACATTTGCCGACAAAACGTGCACATTTACCCCGTTTTGTGCAAATTTTCCTTTTTTCCATTTCGTTTATATATCAATTGCCATTTTTTATTTATAACTTTGCAGTGCATTTTAACGAATCTATTAAGACAACACAGAATGAAACAACTACTTACTACGATGACAGTGCTCATGTTGGTGCTGTCGGTCCATGCCCAGAACTTCGACAACCTGCCCGACCCCATTGAGGACGTGAACAAGGTGGTTGACAACACCCCCGACTCTATCGCCAAGGCACTCATGTCGCGCCCGGCACCAGGGACTACGCGAAAGGGCGACAACCCCGTACTATTCCTGATAGGCAACAGCACCATGCGCAACGGCACCCGTGGCGACGGCTCGAACGGTCAGTGGGGCTGGGGCTACTATGCCAGCAAATATTTCGATGCCGAGAAGATTGCCGTGGAAAACCAGGCACTGGGCGGCATGTCGACCCGCACATTCTACACCGACTTGTGGCCTGCCGTGCGCGAGGCACTGAAGCCGGGCGACTGGGTCATCGTGTCGATAGGCCATAACGACAACGGCGAGTTCTTCGACCAGAAGCGCGCCCGTGCCGTGATTCCCGGAGTAGACATGGACACCTGCTACATTGGTTTCAACCAGCGCACACAGCGGCAGGACACCGTCTATAGCTATGGCCACTACCTGCGCAGCTATATCCGTGAGATTCGTGCCAAGGGTGCCAATCCCATCCTGATGTCGCTCACGCCTCGCAATGCCTACGACGAGAAAGGGCGCATCGTGCGCAAGCCGCAGACGGAGTGGGGCGCTTATGTCGCTGCCACAGAGGGGGTGCCCTTCATCGACCTCAACGAACTTTCGGGCAAGAAGCTCGACAGCTTCAGTCGCTGGAAGGTGGACTATCACTTCCTGGGCGACAAAATTCACACCTCGAAGTTTGGTGCCGAGCTCAACGCCTACAACGCCGCCTTTGGCATCATGCAAAGCCGCAACCCGCTGCTGAAACCCCTGCAGCGTATGCTGAAGATGCCGATTCCCGACAAATGGATTGCCAACCGATATATTATTGCCAAGGACGGCAGCGTGAAGGCAAAGCCCGTTGTTTTCTTCACCGGCGACTCTACCGTGAAGAATGCCGACAACGACGACGACGGCATGTGGGGCTGGGCTTCGCAGGCTTTCACTGTCTTTGATGAATCAAAGATCGCACTCGTCAATGCCGCCAAGGCAGGGCGCAGCACCCGCTCGTTCATCCGCGAAGGACTGTGGGAGAAGGTCTACAACTCACTCCAGCCCGGCGACTTCGTCACCATCGAGTTCGGCCACAACGACATCTGCCCCATCACCGACAGCAAGGCACGCGGTGTCATAGCCGAATCCAAGGACACATGCCATGTCTACAAGCTCGACAACGGCACCTATGAAGTGGTGTATTCCTTCGGCTGGTATCTGAAGAAGATGATTGACGATTGCCGCGAGAAGGGCGCCACCCCCATCCTTGTTTCGCTGACCCCGCGCAACGAATGGCCGGGCGGACGGATAGAGCGACGCGACGGCAGCTACGGTAAGTGGTATCGCGAAGTGGTCGAAGAGACCGGCGTGGAGTTCGTCGACCTGCACAACCTCTCCGCCGACTTCCTCGACAAGAAGTTTGCCGTGAAGAAGCTGCCCGATGACAAGGAGAAAGCCAAGGCCAAGGTTGCCGAACTAAAGGAAAAGGCCGGCAAATATTTCAACCACGACCACACCCATACTTCAAAGTTGGGTGCCCAGATGAATGCGCAGTCGATGGCCAAAGGTCTTCGCGCCATCCATTCGCCATTGGCCGAATACTTGAAGAAATAGGATTGTTGACGAGACAATTGAATACATTCGTCAGCACAATCCCAACTTTATCAAATAGACCATAAGCGATGAAGGTATTCCATGGTTCTGCCGTTATAGTAAACGCACCATTAGTAGGAGTGGGTAGGAGAAAACGAATGAGTGAGCAACCATTAATCAATGAGACGTTATTACAGATGAAGTATGCCAGGGTCGTTTCGTTATTGGCCGAGACGCTTGGTATTAGCGACGACAGAGCACTTGAGCTATTCTACACTTCAGACACATATACCTATCTCAGCCGCAAGATGTATCATCTTCACAATATGAGCGATGCATATCTCGTAGACGAACTACTGCTTGAGCTTCAATCTAAACAGTAATTGGTTTTCACATAGACAATGCCCACCTACGGAAGATTGGATTTTAAATCGTTTTACAAAGTCGTCGAGTTTGTCTTACAAAGTCGACGAGTTTGTGTCACAAAGTCGACGACTTTGTAAATCCATTGATTAGCAATGCTTTTTCGGGTTGACACAGACGATTACCAGAAGTGTTTTTGCTTTGCTTAGGAATAAGCATTAGCAGAGCACTTACATTTTTTCATTCAATAGAGTTAAATATTTTTAATATCCCGTTTCGTTCATAGAAAATGATTACTTTTGCGAACGAAACTATATCTTTTTTCGCTACGGGTAATTCTCAGAACCTCAATATAAGAAAGATGTGGAGGTGCTGCGGTTCCGTGCCTTTTTTGTGTCCTGAATAATTATAGACTAAAAATAAGTGAAAATGAAAACAGACAGTTTTTTTTCGGCTACCCTTGCAGCCTTGCTTCTGACCTTTGCTGGTACCACGGTGCAGGCCCGCTCGTGGCGCATCCACAGCGATGCCAGCAAGAAGGCGCACTTTACCGACATTAATGCCGCGATGAGCAGCAGTGAGGTCGCTGCTGGCGACACGCTCTATCTGGATCCCGGATGCGAAATAAGCACCGACCAGACCATCAGCAAGCGGGTCACCATTATCGGCAGGGGGCTTACGGGCTCTATTCCCGTTTCCTGGATTAATACAAATGTAAAAGGCAAGACGTATATCACGGCCAGTGGTGTCTCTATCCAGAGTGCCTATCTTCATGGCATCACTTATATCCGGGCCAGCAACGTCACGATAGAGCGTTGTTGGGTATATGGTATTGCAAGCGATTCGGGTACGGCACAAAATGTCATCATTCGCCAGTGTGATTTATCCAATAATGGAGAGGGAAGTACAATAAAAGGTCGAGGCACATCATCTTCATACACCTCTGATTGGACGATTGAGAATTGCGTGATTAAGTCACTTTACAGCTATTGTATAAGTGAACTCTATAAGGCAACTATACGCAATAACCTGATAATCAACACTTTTAGTAGTACTAATAATGTCGCTACCTATTGTTTACGCAATCTTAATTCTGGAGTCTTGACAAACAACATCATGATTCAGACGAGATATCCTAATAATGTAATCTATAGCACCACCTGCTCTACTTGCACGTTCTCTCACAATATCATCTCGCAAAACTATGAGGCTTCGGACAATATCGTGGGCATTACCAGTACCGATGCCATCTTTACGGGTGAATATACATCCTATGAACTAATAGAGAACAGCCCTGCCGCAGGCTATGGCACCGACGGCACCGACTGTGGTATCTTTGGCGGCAAATACCATTATGTATCGTCGGGCTACCCCCTCGGCCTTCCTTATCTGGAAATCAACGAAATCCCGAACCGTCTGCAGGACGGTCATTTCCGTATTACACAAAAGGTTAAAGTGGAAGCAGAATAAAGAAACAAAAAAACAGCATAACAATGAAAACAACAAACATGAAACAAATCCTGGCCGTGGCCCTCGTTGCCCTTTCGGCCACCACCGCTTACGCCAATTCATGGCGCATCAACAACAACGGATCGAAAGCTCCCGACTTCGCCGACCTCAACGCCGCTATGACGAGTGAGAGTGTGGTCGAAGGCGACACACTCTACTTGGATCCTGGCTGTGTCTTGTCGTCAGAGCAGAACGTCACCAAGCAGGTCACCATCGTGGGAACTGGCTATGATTCCACCAAGCCTTATGGCATTTCTACCATCTCAGGTAATCTTGTTTTGAATGCTGCTTATATTAAGGTGGAAGGTGTATATATTACAGGAGAGGTTAAAATACAGTATAAGCATGCCACTATAGAACGATGCAAGATGACTAATAAGATTTGGCATAGTGACGGTGGCACAAATTATACCACGATCCGACAGTGTTATATTGACATTACTACCAACAATAATGCTATTGTTGGCTCCTCCAAGACTGCCACATATAATGGTTTTTGGACAATAGAAAACTGTATTATTAGGGTGTGGACTAATTATACTAATAACTGTATATCTAAACTGTTTTCAGCTACCATTCGCAACAATCTGATTATTCATAAGGGCAGTGATAATGTTTTTAGTGACTTAGGTCAGGCCACGGTGGTTAACAATATTGTTATCTCCTCGTCTGCCACTGTAACTAATTTTGCAAAAAATAGCGACGGGCAGTTCAGCAACAACGTCTTTTCACAGGCTTATCAGCCCGAGACTAACAAAACGGGCTATACGGACATCAACACTGTCCTGACAGGTAATTATGAGAGCTATACCCTTACCGAGGACAGCCCTGCAGCCGGTTATGGACTTGATGGTACCGACTGCGGCATCTTCGGAGGCCTCTATCCTTACGTGAAGGGGGGACTTCCATACGGTCATCCCTACTACACGAAGACCACGGTCTCTCCCCGTGCCGAGAACGACAAGGTAAACGTTTCACTCCAAATCAAGATGCAGAATGAATAATCACCGAATCCATCAACCAACATTGGTGCGGCGATGGATGGCGGTGATGATATTATTCACTCTTCACTTTACACTATTCATTAGCCGCGTAGCGGCGCAGCATGTGGAGTACTGGTTCGACCAGGACCCCGGTCTGGGCAAGGCCACGAAGGTTGCTGCCACAGTAGATGCCGAAGGCAATGTGCAGTTCGAACCCTCTGTTGCCGGCCTGTCGGCAGGCCAGCATCTGATAGGAGTACGTAGCTATCATGTTACTGACACTGCCACCTACTATGGCCCCACGCTGTTGCAGGAGTTCATCATATCTCTCCCTGAAGAAGACACCTACGTGAGCCGTGTGGAATATTTCTGGGACGACAACGATCCGGGCTTTGGCCAAGGCACTGCTATTGCCATTACCCCCGGCGAGGAAGTGAACCTGCAGAACGTGGAGCTGAGCACCGCAGGCCTGATGCATGGCCGCCACGTGCTCCATGTGCGCTCATACGGCTGTTATGGCTGGGGACCCACCATCTCGCAGGAAGTGATGGTGGACAGCGATATTCTGCTTGTTCATTTCGTAGAGTATTTCTGGGACGAAGACCCCGGCTTCGGCAAGGGAACACCCCTGCCTATTGTAGCCTCGGAGGAACTGAATTTGGAAAATGTGGAGTTCTCCACCGATGGCCTCGCCGTCGGTCTGCACCGGTTATTCGTTCGCGCCCGTGGCGACAACGGCTGGGGACCTGTGGCCTGTTTAGAGACCTATGTGCCCCTGCGTCCACAGGATGCCCCCGTATTGGCTGCCGAGTACTTCTGGAACGAAGATCCGGGCTACGGTCTGGCCACACCCATCGAGATGACCCCAGGACAGGAGGTGTCATTGGAGAATCTGGACATCCCCATGGGCGATATTCACGGCGACGCCCTCTTTGGCATCCGCTATCGCACCGCGATGGGCTGGAGCCCCACCGTTACACAGCTTGTGTTGCTCGATGCCGAAGGCAACTACACGCTGAATGCCGACGCAACGACCTCGCTTGAAGCACGCAACTACCAGTCGCTCGCCGATGTAGTGACCGACTTCAGCGACCGTGGCGTGGGTAATGATATTACGCTCACCCTGCCTACCAGCAGTACCGACTATGCCCTCGATGCCACCACCGACGAGGTCATCGCTCAGTTGGCTGCCATCAAGGCCAGCCTCGATAAGATCTCTACGGAGCGCAGTGTGAAGACGATCACCTTTACCTCAGAGAACGATGACAATGCCCTCAACATTACCACTACCGATGAGGGAATGGCTACGGTTGTCAATTTGTTTGCCCAGACGAAGCTGCAGAATGTGGCCTTGTATATCAATGGTGTGGCCTACGACTTCACTGCCGTGGCCGATTCCCGTGCAGGTCAGATCATCTGTTCGGGTGATGAGTCGGAAGCTCTTGACCTGTCGGCAATCAGCGAGGCCCTTACCGTGACCTTCACGCCCCAGCCGCATGCAGACATCACCATCGTGGGCTATCAGGCCAACGACGTCTACACAGGCACCCTGCCTGCCATGGAACTGCTGAACAGCGACACCGCGACCGATTCGCTGGCCTACCTCGTGGAACTGAAGGACGGAATGGGCAACACGCTGATCTACTATACCTATTATATGAATGTGCGCCCGCTCGTTGGCGGTCAGACCTTCAGTGGCATGCAGCCTGCCGAGGGCAGCAGCCTCGATCCCGTGGCCACCACGCTACGGTGGAATGCCATCGGCGGTGCTAAGGGTTACCGCCTCGAAATCACCGACAACGGCACAGCCATCGACGGTTCCCCCGTCGAGACTACCGCCACTAACTACGTGTTCACCGTGGAAACGGGTCACAGCTACACCTGGAAGGTGACGGCCGTCGGTCCCTGCGACGAGAAGGAGAGTGCAACGATGCATTTCACTGGCCGTCTGTTGCCCGACCTCATGGTCACCAGCATCAGCCTGCCCGAGGCAGCTGAGGCCGGCAACACCCTTACAGTGACGGCCATCATCGAGAACCAAGGCGAAGGTGCCACTACCGAAAGCAACTGGACCGACCGTCTCTACTATGTCATAGACAGCGAAGACTTCGCTCAGGCTGTAACGGCTGCCAGCGTGAAGCACACGGATAACGTGGCCGCCAACGGCAGCTATACGGTGACCTTCACGATGAAGGTGCCACAGGTGGAAGAAGGCACGCTGCGCGTCTTCGTGGTTACCGATGTGGAAGGCAAGGTGATGGAGGCCAGCGACGACAACAACCGTCTGCTCTGCGCCACCACGGCTACACTGCAGCCCTTCTATGTGAATGCCAGTGAGCTCGCCGTATTGCGCTCGCTCTATAACGAACTGGGCGGCGACAGCTGGAATGGTACAAAGTGGGACATCACCTCGGAACTGATACGTCCGGGCAACTGGAGCGGTGTGACCTTCAATAATGATGGCCAGGTAACGGCTATCGACTTGAAGAACCGCGGCCTGGCGGGACAACTCAGTACCGACTGTGCTTTAGCGTTGCCCAAACTGACCTCGCTCGACCTGAGCAGCAATGCCTTGACGGGCGACCCCGCTGCCTTCCTCGCCGACGTGCCCCTACTCACTACCGTCAATCTGAGCTACAACCAGCTTGACGCGCTCAGCGGTCCGCTGCCAGCCAACATCACCAGTCTGAATATGATTTATCAGTTCAGAACCACTACAGGCGGCTATCCCGGTATTGACAACCTGGAAAGGCAGATACTGAATATCGGCAGCGGTATGACAGTCACACTGCCTGCTTACGTGTGGTACAACCATTCGGCACAGGACTTCTCTGCCCGTCCGGAATTGGTCATTTGGACAACCCCTGGAGGTCTGCGTCAAGGCAGTCTGAAGTGGGAACGCACTACCGATACCTATCGCTTCGAACATTACCTGCATACGCTCACCCTTGATCAGGATGGCGAGGTAATCATAGGCCCCAGAAGTGGCGTAGGCGACAATGCAGCCTTCCCCGCACGGATGCATTTCGTGCGCGGCGATGCAAACCTGAGCGGATGGGTCGATGTGAACGATGTGCAGCTCACGCTCCGCTATATCCTGAACGACTATAGCAACATCGGTGTCTGGGCCGCCAACTCGTTTACCGAAGAGGAAAGTTCGACGACCATTAACATCCAGGACATTGTCTGTACGGTGAACATTGTGCTCGATGATGAGAGCGTGGCTTCGTCGCGCCGTAGGAGCAACCGTGCCAGCACTGCCGAGGACGAGGATGAAGAGCCTGTGGCCACCTTCTATGCCGATAACCACAAGGTGATGGTTGAGACCACCGGGGAAATCGGTGCCTTCGACCTGGAACTGCAGGGTGTCGATGCCTCACGAGTGAAGCTGCTACTGAACAGCCGTCAGTGGCAGATGCAGACTCGCAACACCCCGACAGGTGTGCGCTTGGTGGTCTTCTCGCCCACGGGTGAGACACTGCCCTCAGGCACCACCTCCCTGCTGCGTCTTGGCGGCGATGCAATGCCTGTAGCCGTCCAGGCCACAAGTCCCGATGCCGAGGAGCTGAGGGCCGCTGTGACTAACGGCACGTCCACTGGCATTCTGGATAATCCAGAGATTCTGGAAACTTCTGAAAGCCCCGTCTACGACCTACAAGGCCGTAAGGTCAGCTCCGACAGGCAGTTGCGAAAAGGTATTTATATCACGAATGGCAAGAAGATAAAGAAGTGATTATGAAACATCAGAACAGAACCATGCTGCGCCTGTTGCTCGGCCTGCTCGTCATCATGATGGGCAGTCTGGGTACAACGGCACAAAACAGATTATACACGACCGACTTCACAGCGGCTGCCGACAAAGAGGCCACCGTGCCTGTCTATCTCGACAATAGCAATGAGGTGGTGGGCCTACAGTTCGACATCAACCTGCCTTACGCCAAATCGACGACAAGCAACCCCACGCTGGTCGATGCCCGTTCCAACGGCCACAGTGTGTCGATTAGGAAACTGTCGAACACAAAATATACGGTAATCGTCATGTCAATGGAAAACAAGCCTCTGCGCGGCAACGCCGGCTTGTTGCTACGCTTCCCTGTGAAAGTGCCAGCCGATGCTCAGGATGACGATGAACTGCCTTTCAGCTTAGAGAACGTGGTGCTGACCGACAGAAACAGTCATAATGTGGCCACCGAGCAAACTTCGGAAGCCATTTTCACCGTGCAGCGCATGCCATCGGTAGACTTCACCATCGGCGACTTGACCATCTACAATTCTGAAGCCAGTCTGGTGCCTGGCGGAAAGCTGCAGCTCAGCTTCACCGTGACCAATCAGGGCGATGCCGAGAGCACCGATGGATGGGCAGAGAAAATCTATTTAGAGGATGCTACGGGCTACCGTTCGTATGTGACCACGCAGAACTATGGAAACACACTGCCTGCCGGCGAGAGCATGCCCCGGCTCTACGAGGTGAACATACCGCAGGCCATGAAGACGGAAGGAACGGTCAGGGCTTACGTGGAAATTACGGCCCGCAAGAGCACCGACGAGTTGATTGCCGACCAGGGCAACAACAGCGCCACGTCGACCAATATGAAGGAGCTGGAGAAACGCCTGTTCCTAAGCACAAGCCGCATTGCCCTGAGAGAAGGTAACAGCACGACGGTAACACTGACCCGCTCAGGCGACTGGTCGATGGCCGAGACGTTCCAACTGGCCATCACTGGTCAGAACGACGAAACGCGTATCACCTTCCCTGCCACGGTTACCATCCATGCCAAGCAGACCTCAGCCTCGTTTACCGTAAGGGCCGTGGATGACAAATTGGTGAACACGCAGTATCGCACCGTGCTTTCGGTAACGGGCGACGACTATGCATCGGTTTCGATGAATGTGGATGTGGAAGACAATGACTCGTATGCCCTCACGCTGACCACAGACAAGACCGACTGCACTGAAGGCGACATGCTGACACTGACCGCTACCATCGGACAGGTCTTGGCGAGCGACCTGACGGTGACCATCACCAACAACGATGCAGGTCGCTTCTATCCCTACATACGCAGCATCATCATTCCTGCCGGACAACTGTCGGCACAGGCCACGACACAAGTGGCCGACGACGGCTATCCTATGGCCGACGCGAGCATAACTTTCACGGCCACGGCTCCGGGCTACACAACCTCGAAGCGCACGGTGGTGGTGAGGGACAACGACCGTCCGCTGCTGTCGATGATGCTCTCGCGTACCATCGTCAGCGAGGCCGACGGCTACGGAGCCACCATGCTCACTATCACTCGCACGGGCAACACCAGTGAGAACCTGACCGTCTATCTCACTACCAATGCGGGGCTGGAACTCTTCTTCGACTCGCAGTACGTCATCATTCCGGCAGGTCAGACCACAGTTACGGTTCCTGTCAGTGTGGAAGATAACTCAAAGATAGAAGGACTGCGCACATGGACTATCACGGCCACGGCCTGCAATGCCCAAACGGGCAAGCCCTTTGCACAGAGTGTCGGTGCATGGACATCGGCACAGCTCAACGTGACCGACGACGACACCAATGCAGTACTGAAGCTGCAATCGCCGGCAGGCCAGTTGGAAGAGGACGGCAGTGGAGTTACCGTGACCGTAGAGCGCAACACGACGACGGGTGACTTGGTAGTGAACCTGTCGAGCGATGCGGATCACCTGACCTTCCCCTCTACCGTGACGATTCCCAACGGCCAAAACAAGGCCACCTTCACGGTGAAGGCCAAAGCCGACACCGCGAGCGACGAAAACTACTATGCCCGTATCACGGCAACGGCCAACGAGTACCAGTCGGCACAGTTCGTGTTCATGGTGAGCACAAAGCCCGATGCCACTTGCGCTGCACCCATAGTGACGAAGAGCCAGCCTTGCGGAGGTGAGACCATCAGCGTGACACTGCCTGTGACGAACAGGGGTACGAGTACGCTGAATGCCGGCATGGAGGTGCGCTTCTATCTGTCCACACAGCAGAAGTACCGTGCTACTTCTGGTGCAGAGGCGGAGGTGCTGCGTACTACGCTGCCTCAGGCCGTTCCCGCCGGTGAGACCGTCGATATGACGTTCGACGTAACGATGCCTATGTACTATGCGGAGCGACAGTACTACCTGATGGCTTGGCTGAACCCCTTGCAGAACAAAACAGAATCGAATTACGGCAACAACAATTCGTCAGGCACGCCAGTCTATGTGAAACAGGCCTTCAAATTGGTCTCGCTGACAACGGACAAAAGCACCTATACCCGTGGCAGCACCATCCACTACACAGGACAGATGAGCAATGACGGGTCGGGTGTCGATATGGAAGGCAAATTGGTGGATGTCTACCTGCTAAACAATACGAAGCGCTATCAGGTGACTGCCACACTCGACGCAGCCGGAAACTTCACAGCACAGTACACCTTTGGCGAACAAACTGGCGGTCGCTACCTGACCGGTGCCTGTGTACACGGCACGGGCGGTACGACGACGATGGGACATATCAACGTGACCCGGTTGAAGATTGAACGGGCGAGCTACCTGAAAGAAGACCTTACCGAAGGCATACCCCATGAGGGCGACATTCAGGTGACCAACCTCTCGGAGGAACCGCTCTACAACATTTCGTTCCGCATGGACGACCTGCCCGAAGAGTGGGAAGTGGAACTGTCGAGCGTGGCCGTACTGAAAGGAAATGCCACCGCCAATGCCCACTACCGCATCGTGCCGACAGCACCGAAGAATGGTGTAAAGTCGCTCTATAGCGGAACCTTCGTGGTCACGGCAAAAGGTGCTGACGGCGAGGCCATCGCAGAGAGCGAGATGCCCGTCTACTTCTGGAACTATCCTGCCGTGAGCAAACTGGTAGCCCAGAATGTGAAGACCACGCTCTATCGCGACGGACAGCGCACCTACAAGTTGAGAATAGAGAACGGCGGACTGAAAGCCACGGGCAACATCAGCGTGGTGTGGCCCTCGGGACAGTCGTGGCTGTCGGCAGCCACCACACAGTTAGCTTCTATCCCGGCAGGGGGCAGTGCCACACTCGACCTGAACCTGAAGGGACAGGCTGAAATGTTGGTGGACGGCACATACGAATGCACCGTGCGCCTGAAGCCTGAAACGGGTGAGAAACTCGATGTGAATGTGAAGGCTACGGTGGTCAGTACCGATATTGCCACGCTGACGGTCGATGTGGTTGATGCCTATACGCTGGGTGCTGACGACGGTAACGGGCCTCATGTGGGCGGTGCCTCGGTGCGCTTGACCAATGCCCTGACCAATGAAGTGGTGATGACCGGCACTACTGGCAGCGACGGATACTTTACGACCAATATTCTGAAGGAAGGCACTTACTACGTCTATGTGACGGCTCCTAATCACTACAAGGCTGAGAAGACCATTACCGTGGATCCGGGTGTGGAGAACAGTCTGCAGGTGTTCCTAAACTATGAGGTAGTGAAGATGACTTACACCGTGGAGCGAACCACCGTGACCGACGAGTATCAGACGGTGCTCACGATGGATATTGTGCCAGACATTCCACAGGCCATCGTGGTGCCCGACCTGCCGGAATGCTGGGGAACGGGACTGCATAGCTACAGTATCCGACTGACCAACAAGGGACGACTGACAGCCTACACGCCCTATCTGGAGTTCCCCAATATCGATGGTGTGACATTTACGGTGAAGAGCGACTATCCCGCCGTGATCTATCCTAACGAGAGCTTCGACGTAACTGTAGAATTTGATGCCCCTGAGAATTTGTCCTATACGCAGTTGGGCTATATTGTGATGCACTATGCCTATAAACTGCAGGGTGACATGCATTGGGGAGCTGAGGCCTATATGGCCTCAATGGGTCGCGGACCCGTGTTCTTCATGGCCGGCGGAGGTCTGGGCAGCGTGACGGGCGATTCAGAGGGACGCAACTTCGGTACCTATCAGCCGCCAGTGACATACGGCAATGGCGGGGACTACTTCATTTCTGGCGATGACAGCGACTTGGAAATGAGAGAGCCTGAGTTCAAGGTGCGCGACTATACACAGTCTATCGACAACCGTGTACGCCTGCAATTCGAACAAAAGTTCTTCTTGGAACGTGAGGCCTTCAAGGGCAGTCTGAGAGTGGAGAACCTTCAGATGAACGGCATAGAGCATGTGACGGTGGTGCCCAACGTGAAGAATATGGACGGCGAAGACGTGTCGGCTCTCTTCTCTATCAGCACGCAGGCCAGCAGTACGAACTGGCAACACAGCACGGAAGGCAATTGGTCGCTCAACAGTAGTGAGACCGGCGAGGCCGAGGTGCTCTATGTCCCCTCGAAAGAAACGGCACCTACCGAACCTGTGGACTACCTGTTTGGCGGTACGGTGACCTATCGTGACATAGAGACTGGCGTGTTGGTGACACAGGAGCTGACACCGACAAAGCTCAGCGTGAATCCATCGCCTGACCTCCACCTGACCTATTTCGTACAGCGTGACTTCATCGGCGACGACCCGTTGACCGAAGAGGTGGAGCCGTGGGAACCCGCACAGTTTGCCCTGCTCATCCAGAACAAGGGTGCGGGCGAGGCCATCGACCTGAAGATAGAGACCGAAGACCCGACGATTGTAGACAATGCCTGCAACCTGCCTGTGGAGTTTACGAAACTCTATGCCACCATTGATGGTGTACAGGGGAACTTGGACTTCAAGAAGATGGAACTGGGACGTATCGCTGCTGGTCAGAACGTGATGGCTCGCTGGTGGTTCTACAGTAACGTATCGGCCCATGTGGCCAACTACGAGGCACGAATGAAGAAGCATTCGAGCTTCGGTATGGAGTTCGATTTGATAACCCTTGACGGTGTACGCGAGCTGACACATTCGGTGGGTGGTACGCTCACCAAGAATGCCGAAGCCAGAGACATGAGCAGAAGGGCTTTCTCTGAGTCGGAATGCGAGAAGGGCATCTTCCTACTCAATCTGATTGAGGACGAAGAAAACCTGCCCGACCATGTGATGGATCAGAACGGCAACGAGACCGATCAATTGGAAATTGTGAGTGAGAACATGACGTGTGCAGCTGCTTCTGGCGAGAACCAGTTTACGTTGGCCGTAACTTCTGGCAGCGAAGGTTGGGTCTACGGTGTGATGCACGACCCGACGAACTGCACCATGAATCTGGTGCGTGCCGTTCGCAATAGCGATGGTGCCGATGTGACACAAAACGTGTGGCAGACCGAGCGCACGGTTCAAAACGACTATACGGTTATCACCGACAACCGTCTGCACCTGGCCGACAACATCGACGGTGGAGAAACTTACACCCTCTATTATGAACGTAAGCCAGCAGCTGCCCCACAGGTGGAAAGCATTGAGCTGGTAGTCCCAGAAGGTAGCACCGAGGCAAAGGCCACACAGGCTGTCGTCACCTTCAAAGAGGCCATTGACACAGAGTCTGTCAATGCCGACGACGTAGTGCTGACCATCGGCGGCAAGGAGCAGACCGTCAGCGTGACTGCCACGGGCAGCAAGCAGATTACAGTAGGCTGGAGCAGTTCGGTACTTGTCAACGGCAGCTGCGTGCTCACTGTCTATACATCAGGAATCAGAAATCAGGAAGGAATAGCCGGTTCTACCAGCCGTAATCTGACATGGACGGCTGAGGCCGACGTACTGCCTGGCGACGTGAACGGCGACGGAAAGGTGAACGTAACTGACATCATGGCTTTGTCGAAGTACATCATGGGCACCACACCTGCCAATTTCGTCCCTGCCAACGCCGATGTCAACGGTAGCGGCACCATCAACGTAACCGACATTATGGGAACAGCAAAGATTATCTTGAACCAATAAGAATAGAAAATATGAAAGCAAAAAAAATGATGGCTATAATCCTGTTTGCCCTGACAGCCGCTGGGGTACAGGCTGATGGCATTCGTATTGAGCCGTTCACACTGGCGGCTAACGAGGAAAAGGATGTCGAGATCCTTTTTGACAACGACAAAGACTATGGCGGCCTGCAGTTCGATCTGTATCTGCCTGACGGTGTGAGCATCTTTGAAGACGAGGACGGACTCTATTATGAGAACACCGAGCGACTGCAGTACAAGAACGGCAGAAAGACAGTTGACTTCAACATGGATGTTGAACTGCAGAACGACGGAAGCTACCGTTTCCTGATTTATAATACGGCGGGACAGAACATTGCCGGTGAGTCAGGTGAGGCTATCCTCACGGTGCGTCTGACAGCCAGTGACCAGGTTCTTTCGTCTACCCAGCGCATCCGCGTAAAGCAGCAGGTTCTCTCCACGGTCGATGCTGAAGAAACACAGGTGGCCGACACGTCGTTCCCCTTCTCGCTGACCGTCAAGGCCAAGATCGGGCCGTTGGGCTATGCCACTTTCAGTTGGCCGGTGCCGCTTGATTTTACGGGACTGGACCTTCAGGCTTTTATCGCAACAGAGCGTAACAACGGGAGCATCCATTTGGAGCCTGTGGAGAAAGTGCCTGCCGGAACTGGTCTTTTGCTGAAAGGCACCGAAGGAACCTACACCTTACAGACAACCTATGAGGATGGTGACGACGTGTCGGGCAATCTGCTCACAGGAACGGCCTATGGTGAGGAAACCGTGAATAGTAGCGATGTGTTTGTGTTGGCCAGCAAGGAAGATGGCAAATTAGGTTTTTACCGTGCAGCCAACGGGCTGACCGTCTATCAGTATAAAGCCTATCTGAAAATCTCGTCAGAGGCGCGTGCCTTCTTCTTCGAAGATATGATAACGGGCATTGCTGAGACAGGAACAGCTAAGACAAACGCCCCTATCTATACGATAGAGGGCCTGCGTGCGAAGACACCCTCGCGTCCCGGCATATACATAAAAGGTGGTAAGAAAATGGTAGTTCCAATGGATGGAAGAAATAATCTTTGATGAAAAAATGAGAATGAAATATATTACACCTAAGACTGAACTGCATGTGGTGGAAGTAGCTTTGCCCTTGGCCGAAAGTGTGGCGATGCATGACGATGAAAATGACCCAGTGGTTGATAATCCCGATGAAGTGTTGTCGCGTAGGAAACAATACGATGTATGGGACGACGATGAGGAAGAACAAGAACAATAAGGAGGATTCCGACAATACTTCCTCATGCTACTGAAGAAGACTCTGCGTGTGCGAGCATAGAAATATTCTGTGCTCGCATATAATTTGGGACCTATAGGTCAAGATTTCGCGGTCGTCAATGCGGTCGGTCATAGCCCCTCGTAGGAGAGCCTTTATCGGCATAGGGTCTGTCGTGCTTTGTCGCATAGCAGTGAGATAGTTCTTGGCAACTTTGCCTTTAAGGAACTTCCGATTCCATTGCCAATACCTTTAAACGAAAAGGTATTTAAAATTTATCCGAAGAATTCGCCGTCGAAGCGCGACTGGTCGTAACTGCTGCCATCGAAGCAATGGGTGCAGATCTGCGACTTGGGGAGTCCGATGGAGGCGACAAGGTCTTCGATCTCCGCGAACCTCAGCGACGAAAGCCCTAAACGACGGGCAATCTCGCTAACCATGCGCTCGTATTCGGGCGTACCCGTCTGGGCGTACTTGTCCAGATTGGTTTTGTCGTCGCCCTCAAAGTCGTGAATAATCTGACGGGTGATCAGCTCCATGTCGCTCTTCGAGTTTGTAAAGCCGATGAAGGGACAGCCATAGACCAATGGCGGACAGGAGATACGCACATGAACCTCGCGTGCGCCGTTCTCGAAAAACTCTTTCACGTTGTCGCGCAACTGCGTGCCGCGCACGATACTGTCGTCACAGAACACCACGCTCTGCCCGCGCAGCACAGCCTCGTTGGGAATGAGCTTCATCTTCGCCACTAAGTTGCGCCGGCTCTGATTGCCAGGGGTGAACGAACGGGGCCATGTCGGCGTATATTTGAGGACGGCTCGCTTATAGGGAATCTTGGCTCCGTCGGAATAGCCCAAAGCCATGCCTACACCCGAATCGGGAATGCCACACACAAGATCGCCCTTGACATCATCCTTCTCACCCATCATCCGTCCGTTGCGCTCACGCACCTCCTCGGTGTTGATGCCCTCGTAGCAGGAGGCAGGGAAACCGTAGTAGACCCAAAGGAACGAGCAGATCTGGCAGCGCTTGAAGGCCGGCTGCATCACTTCGATGCCATTGGCCCGCAGACGGACAATCTCGCCCGGCCCCACGTCGCGCACCACTTTATAGCCGAGATTGGGGAAGCTGGTCGACTCGCTCGATACGGCGTATGCCGACAGGCTCCACTCCACCAGCTCGCCGTTTTGCAGGCGTTCCTGATGGGACTCCTCTTTCTTGCCAATCACAATGGGGGTACGCCCCAGGAAATCGCGGGCGGCAATGATGCCGTCCTCAGTGAGGATCAGCATGGAACACGAGCCTTTGATCTTCTGATAGACGCGGTTGATGCCGTCGGCAAACGTGTTGCCCGTGTTGATAAGCAGGGCCACCAGCTCTGTCTGGTTGATGTTGTTGGCAGACATCTCGCTCAAATGCATGCGGTGGGACAACAGTTCGTCGGCAATCTCACGCATGTTGTTGATCTTGGCCACCGTCACCACGGCATAGCGCCCCAAATGTGAGTTTATAATTATAGGCTGCGGGTCGGTGTCGCTAATGACTCCTATACCCTGGCAGCCTACAAACTGATCGAGCTCGTCCTCGAACTTCGAGCGGAAGTAGTCGCGCTCCAGCGAGTGGATGCTGCGATTGAAGCCTTGCTCTTGGTCGAAGGTCACAAGACCTGCACGCCGCGTACCGAGATGTGAGTTGTAATCAGTTCCGTAAAACAAGTCGTTTACGCAATTCTTTGTGGAGATTGTTCCAAAAAAGCCACCCATATAGTTATCGCTGTTTTTGTGAAATGAGGGTGCAAAGATAATTAAAAAATGGCATACTGCCGAAGCAATATGCCACTTTTTTTGATGATTGATGTTTTTTTTGAGTTCAAATAATACTACACAAAGGTCTCCAAGAACTTCACAATGCCTTCGACCTTCACCTCCTGTGCCGTGGCAGGAATGAGCACCGTCTGACCAGCTTCTAACGAGACGGTCTGACCGGCACAGGTCAGCTTGCCGCTACCTTTCAGGCCAATGAGAATGACAAAGGAGTCGAGCTCACTATAGTCGAGCACCATCGGCTCTGTCAGGTCATAGACAGCCGTAGTGAAATAGGGGCAGTCAACCAACGGAACCGACTCGTCCGGCTGCGGCGTGTATTGGATACTATAGTCGTCGTGTACATGATAGTCGATGCACTCGGCAGCCAGTTCGGTGTGCAATTCCCGATAGTTCCCGTTCTTGTCGCGGCGTTTGAAGTCGTAGATGCGATAGGTCACATCGCTGGTCTGCTGGATTTCGACCAAGAAACAACCGGCACCGATGGAATGGATGCGGCCCCCCGGAATATAGAACACGTCGCCCTCGCTGACTGTATGACAGGCCAAGGCATTCACGATGGTTCCGTTGTCTACCATCTGTTTATAGTCTTCGGGGGTAATCTCCCTGTTCAAGCCACTATAGAGCTGTGCGCCCTCGTCTGACTCGAGGAGATACCACATCTCGGTCTTGCCACGCGGCTTGCCCTGACAGACAGCCATCTCGTTGGAAGGATGCACCTGAATGGAGAGATCCTGACGGGCATCAATGAACTTGATGAGCAGGGGAAACTCATTGCCGAAACGCTCGTAGTTCTCATGGCCGACGAGCTTTTCCTTCAATTGGGCCACCAGCTCGTTGAGCTTGCAGCCATCGTAGGTGCCGCCGTCGACGACGGTCTCGCTACCCTGCACGCCAGAGACTTCCCAGCTCTCGCCTACCTGTTCCAAATCGGTCTGCAAGTGCTTGAACCCCTTTATCTTCTCACCGCCCCAAAGTGTCTGTTTCAGCAGCGGCTTGAACTTGAACAATTCCATTTCTTCGTCTTTTCTTTTTACAACTGTAAATGACACTAATTCTCTTTCCAGAAACTCCGGGTAAAGAGCACCAATACGGCCATGATTTCAAGACGTCCCACCAACATGAGGAACGAGCACAGCCATTTCAGCGAGTCGCTCAGATCGGCCCACGACATGACGGGACCGATATTCGTATCGAGTCCGGCTCCGGTATTGCTCACCAGACTCAGGGCAATGGTCAGGGCATTGGTCATGTCGATGCCCGACACGGTCATGACCACCGTGACACCCAACAGCATGCACACATAGAGCAGAAAGACAGCCAGCAAAGACACTAACCTGCTCTGCGGAATACTCTGACCGTTCACCTTCACCGGCAGCACGGCATTGGGGTGCAGGATATGGCGGAACTCGTTGCGCACCACCTTGAACAGCATCAATACACGGACACACTTGAAGCCACCTGTCGTAGAGCCTGCACAAGCTCCGACAAACATCAGCCCACCAAGCACCACCCACGTAATCGGCGGCCACATGCCCGCGTTATCGTTCGACAAGCCCGTCGTCGTGATGAACGAAACCACTTGGAACAAGGCCGAGCGGAAAGCCGGCTCGTAATGATAGTGGAGCTGCGTGACGAGCATGAACATGATAAAGAACGTGGCCATCAGGATGACACCGATATAAAGCCGGAACTCCGAATTGCTAAACACGCTCCCCACCTTCAACCGGAAGATGGACATATATAATAAGGTGAAATTGATACCTGCCAAGAACTGGAACAGGATGGCAAGGTATTCGATGGTAACCGAGTTGAAGAAGACTGTGGAGCCGTTATGGGTGGAGAAACCGCCCGTGGCCGTTGTCGTCATGGAATAATTGACGGCATCGAACCAGTCCATACCGGCTGCCCAAAAGCTCAATCCGCAGGCAATGGTCAGCAACAGATATATGCTCCAAATCCATTTGGCCGTGGTACTCAGACGGGGGTGCATCTTCGAGCGGATAGGCCCCGTGGCCTCAGCGGCAAACACTTTCACACTACCTCCGACAAGCGAGGGCAACAGGGCAATGGTGAAGAACACGATTCCCAATCCGCCAATCCACTGCATCAGGGAACGCCAGAACAGAATGCCGTGGGGCAGGCGCTCCACATCGTCGATAGTGGTCACTCCCGTCGTGGTGAAACCCGACATGGTCTCGAAGAAGGCTTCCGACAAATTGGTCACTGAGCCATGAATCAGGAACGGCAACATGCCAAACACACTGAACACCAGCCAAGTAGCCGTAACAACTACGTAGGCATCGCGGCGCGAAAGGGCATTCTCGGCATGCCGTCCGAACATCAGGAACAGGAAGGCACAGCCAAAAGTGACCGTCGTTGACATGACAAACGCCATCACATCGTCTTCATAGTGAGCCAAGGCCATGACCATACACCACAACATGAAGAAGGCCTCGATGAACAACAACGAGCCTAAGATCTTCGATATGATACGCCAGTTTACCAATAATGAATTATGAATTAAGAATTATGAATTAAAACAGTCCCTGCTTCTTGAAATACTTCTCAAGCTTGCCCAACTGATGCTCATGACAGAACACCATGACACTGTCGCCCGGCTGGATCTGCGTCATGCCGCTGACGAGGATGCCTTCGCCGTTGCGCACCAGTCCGCCAATCGTCACACCAAACGGCAATCCGATGTCCTTCACAGGCTTGCGGGTGACACGGGAACCTTCGGCAGCCACGAACTCGGCCACGTCGGAATCGACCATCATCAGCGAGCGCATGTTGCGCACGTCGGCCTGCATCATCATCTGGAAGATATGACTGGCCGCTATGGTCTTCTTGTTAATGATTGTACCGATGTCAAGACTTTCGGCCATCGACACATAGTCGAGGTTCTCGACCATGGCAATCGTCTTCCTGACACCCAATTTCTTCGCTGTCAAACAGGCCAGGATATTGGTCTCGGCATTGTCGGTCAGCGACACGAAAGCCTGCGTGTGCTTGATGCCCTCCTCCTGAAGGAGCGACAGGTCGCGGCCATCACCATGGATCACCATGACATCGGTATCGGCCAACAGCTGATTGAGCCGTTCGCAGCGATCGGCATCGCGCTCAATAATCTTCAGGTGCATATAGTCGGGCAAGGTGAGTGCAGCTCTGACTGCCGTCTTGCTGCCACCCATGATAATGACATTCTGCACATCGTCATAGTGCTCCTTGCCCACAATCTTCCTGATATATGGGATATATTCAGCCGTGGTCATAAAATAAACCAGGTCGTGAACATGCAGTTCATCCAAACCACCCGGAATAATGGTCTCCTCGTTCCGCTTGATGGCCACCACATGATAAGGGTCGTTGGGGCCGCAAAGGTCTTTCAGCGGCTGGTTGAGGATTTCGGCTGTCTCGCGCACCTTGACACCCAACATGACAAGCGCCCCGTCGTGGACATCCCAACGCTGACGTACCCACGACAGCTTCAGTCCGCTGATGATGTCACTGGCCGCCAGCACCTCGGGATAAATCAGGGAGTCAACACCCAAGTTCTTGAAAAAAGCCTGGTTCGACTGCGACAGATACTCATAGTTGTCGATACGGGCCACAGTCTTCTTCGCCCCTAAGGCATGGGCGAGGATGCAAGCCGTGATGTTCGTACACTCCTCGGGAGTCACACCAACAAAGAGGTCGGCAGCTCCCACACCGGCATCCTTCAGGGTCTTGATGCTGGTGGGCGAGGCATTGACAGCCATGATATCGTAGTTGGAATCAATGCCGCCAAGGCGTTCTTCATCGGCATCAATGAGCACGCAGTCGTGCTTCTCAGTAGAGAGCAGTCTCGACAAATGGGTTCCCACGGCACCTGCGCCGGCAATGACTATTTTCATATATTATTTCCCTAAACTAAGGGGCAAGTATAGCCCGTTTGATGCTCTCCACGTCAAGGCCTATTATCTTCTGCAATTCGGCCACGGTGCCGTGTTCCACGAAATTGTCGGGCAGACCGAGACGAACCACTTGCGGCTGATAGCCATGATCGTTCATCCACTCCAAGACGGCAGAGCCGAGTCCACCATTGCGCACACCGTTTTCCACGGTGACAATCTTGCGGAACTTACGTCCCACCTCATGCAGAATGTTCTCGTCGAGCGGTTTCAGGAATCGCATGTCGTAATGGGCGGCCTTTGTCCCCTCCACCGCACGGGCCACATCGTTGCCAATGGGGCCGATGGAGAGCACAGCCACTTCCTCACCGTCGCGCAGCTTCTGTCCCGTACCCACTTCGATCGGTTCCAACGGGCAACGCCAGTCTTTCAGCACGCCGCCGCCTCGCGGATAGCGAATGACGAACGGCCCCATGTCGGGCAACTGTGCCGTGTACATCAAGCGGCGCAATTCATGCTCGTTCAAGGGTGAACAAATCGTAAGGTTGGGGATGGGACGTAGGAAAGCCAAGTCGAAGGCTCCGTGATGCGTGGGGCCGTCTTCGCCCACCAGTCCGGCACGGTCGAGGCAAAGCACGACGGGCAGACGCAGAATGGCGACATCGTGAATAATATTATCGTATGCGCGTTGCGCAAAAGCACTGTAGATATTGCAGAAGGGCTGCAAACCGTCTTTGGCCATACCTGCGGAGAAAGTGACGGCATGTCCCTCGGCAATGCCCACGTCGAAAGTGCGGCCAGGCATGGCCTGCATCATAATGTTCATCGAACAGCCTGTCGGCATGGCGGGAGTGACCCCCACGATACGAGGATTCTGCTCTGCCAGTTCGAGCAGTGTATGTCCGAACACCTCCTGGAACTTGGCCGGCTGTCCTTTGGTGTCACCTTTCAACAGCTCACCCGTCTCGGGGTCGAACTTGCCAGGGGCATGCCAAATCGGCGTATAAGCTTCTGCCGGCGCGTAGCCATGCCCTTTTTTGGTGTGCAGATGGAGCAGTTTCGGGCCGTTCATGCTCCTCAACTGTCGCAGGATGCGCACCAGTTCCTTCACATTATGCCCGTCGAAGGGTCCGAAATAGCGGATGTTCATGCCCTCGAAAATGTTCTGCTGATGCGAGATGGCACTCTTGATGGCATTGGTCAGACGGATAAGTCCCTTTCGGCGGTCTTCCTTCAACAGTCCCTTGGAACTGAGCCAATGGGATGCCTTGAAGCGCAGGGCATTGTAAGTCTCGTTGGTATTCATGCCCAGAAGATACTGCTTCATGCCGCCCACGGAGAGGTCGATAGACATGTTGTTGTCGTTCAGGATAATGAGCATGTCGTTTGGCGACGAAGAGACATTGTTCAGCCCCTCAAAAGCCAGTCCGCCACTCATAGCCCCGTCGCCTATGACGGCAACGACCTTTCTTTTCCGATCCGCCACCGCCATTCCCAATGCAGCCGAGATACTGTTGGAGGCATGGCCGCAGATGAACGAGTCATACTCGCTTTCCTCGGGAGAGGGGAAAGGACGGATGCCGTGCAACTTGCGGTTGGTGTTGAACCGCTCACGACGACCGGTGAGAATCTTATGACCGTAGGCTTGATGCCCCACATCCCACACAATGCGGTCTTCCGGGGTGTTATACACATAGTGCAGGGCTACCGTCAACTCCACTACGCCAAGGCTCGATGCCAGATGGCCGGGATTGACCGACAGTTCCTGCACAATGTCATGTCGCAACTCGTCACAGAGCTGGGGCAGCTGATCGACCTTTAATTTTCTGAGATCTTCTGGGAAAGTTATGTTAGAAAGAAGTTCTTGCTTGCTATCTTCCACGATCACACAATCTTAATTGATGAAAAGCAATAGTGGCAAAGCCACAGAGCCCGTAGGTCAGGGAGCTTTTTGAAGTGCCTTACCCTCTTCGGCAATCTCGTAAAGAGTGATGTCGAAAATCAGTGTACTATAGGCTGGAATAGACGACTGGTTGGATGTCCCATAGCCCAATGTATATGGAATATAGACCCTCCATGTGTCGCCACGATGCATGTGAAGCAAGGCAGTGGTAAAGCCTTTCACCAAGCCCGACACCTTAAAGCATGCCGTGGCATTGGTCCTGACATCGTACTTGCCGTAGACGGTGCCGTCGAAGATATTGCCCTGAGGGTTCTTCTCGACATCCGACGGGATCAGCCGTCCCTGATAACTGACACGCACCGAGTCATTGAACAGCGGACTCTCAGTGTCGATGGTCTCATACCCCGTGGGAATCACCTTCACATAGATGTAGTCCTTCAGATCGCCATTCTCCACGGCAGGGTTCTTCGAGAAGCACTTGTACTTCATCCATGTACCCGCACCATGAGCCAAAGAGTCCTCGAGCGTGGCGAAGAACGCATCGTTGCGCTGTTCCCAATTCTCGAACTCATTGGTCGTGGCATCGTCCTCGCTACAGGAGACTCCCATCCAGCCTGCCCCTATCAGGAGCAGGAACAGACAGGCAAAACTTTTCAACCGTTCAATATATCGATTCTTCATATTTATTATAACGATAAGCCCCCTCCCTCCGCAGGGAGGGGTTGGGGGATAGGTCTTACAGTTTCTTCAGCAGACTGGCAATGCTCACCTTGTCTTCGATGATCGAAGCCAGGTCGCTGATCTTCACGCGCTCCTGTTCCATGGTGTCGCGGAAACGAAGGGTGACGCAACCATCGTTGAGCGTGTCGTGATCGACGGTGACGCAATAGGGCGTGCCGATGGCATCCTGACGGCGGTAGCGCTTGCCGATGGAGTCCTTCTCGTCGTACTGCGTATTGAAGTGGAACTTCAGGTCGTTCACAATCTCGCGTGCCTTCTCGGGCAGTCCGTCCTTCTTCACCAACGGCATCACGGCCAACTTCACGGGAGCCAAGGCTGCGGGCAGCTTCAGCACCACGCGGGTCTCGCCGTTCTCCAGCTTCTCCTCCTCGTAAGAGTGGCACATAATGCTGAGGAACATGCGGTCGACACCGATAGAGGTCTCGATGACGAACGGGGTGTAGCTCTCGTTGGTGGCGGGATCGAAGTACTTGATGCTCTTGCCACTGTACTTCTCATGCTGCGACAGGTCGAAGTTGGTGCGACTGTGAATGCCTTCCACCTCCTTGAAGCCGAACGGCATCTTGAACTCAATGTCGGTAGCGGCGTTGGCATAGTGGGCCAGCTTGTCGTGGTCGTGGAAACGGT
>CAMYVQ010000039.1 GCA_947302435.1 uncultured Prevotella sp.
CATACGACTTCAAGGTGATGCTTGAAGAGAAGAAACCTAAAAGTTGGTTGAAGAGTGTAAGCGCCTTCGCCAATGGCTTGGGTGGTTCTCTTTTCTTTGGCATTGATAATGACGGCATCGTCAAAGGACTTGAAGATGTGCAGCATGTATGCGAGGCCATCAGTAGCAGGATTCGTGACTATATGGATCCCCTGCCAGAGGTAGAGATGATTCCCCATGATATAGATGGCTTACACATCTTGCAACTCAAAGTCAACTCAGGGCATTATACCCCATATTATTACGTTGGAGATGGTCAGCGAATAGCCTTTGTTCGCATCGGTGATGAAAGTCTTCCTGCTACGGCAGAGCAAATGGTACGCTTGGTACTGAAAGGTTCTAATAAAACCTACGATTCCCTTCATACGGATTATAAGATTGAAGACTATGCTTTCACGATATTAGCGAATAATTTCAAAGACCGCACTAAACAAGAATGGGACAAGAAGTATCTGTTATCGTTTGGACTGGTAACTGGTGAAGGGAATCTAACGAATGCAGGTGCATTGTTTGCTGATGATTGCCCGCTCTGGCAATCTCGCCTATACTGCACACGTTGGGATGGAAAGGAAAAGGGTGATGCCATCAACGATGCAGAGTTTACAGGCAACATCCTGTTGCTACTTCGTGAAGCGATGGCTTTCGTAAAGGCAAACACGCGTAAAGGTTGGGAGAAATTACCTGATGGTAGAAAGAATAAACCAGAATATGCGGAAAGAGCAGTACTTGAGGCATTAGTAAATCACTTCATTCATCGTGATTATACTGTGATGGGTAGTGAGGTACATTTGGATATTTATGATGACAGACTGGCGATAACCTCTCCTGGTGGTATGTATAGTGGACAGATAGTGCAAGATTTACCACTTGAGGAAATATCATCGGATAGAAGAAATCCTATTCTGGCTGACGTAATGGCTCAGTTAGATTATATGGAAAAGCGAGGTAGTGGATTAAAACGTATTTGCAACGAGACCAAAGCTTTAGATGGCTATAAAGAAGAGCTGAAGCCTGTGTTCAAATCAACAACAAGCCAGTTTATGACCACCATTTACTCAATGGAATATGAACCAAAGGACCAACAGAACGAACAAAATCAAACCGGAATGAAGCAGGGATTAAGCTGGGAGCAAGTTGGGACTAAGACAGGACTAAGTTGGGACGAAGTTGCAAAATTGTTCATAGCTCTTCAAGAACCCAAATCCATGTCCGAGCTCAAAGAATTGTATCGGTGGTCTAATACAACGAAATTCAAAGCCAAATATGTAAGACCTCTTATAGAAGCGCAATTTGTTGGTATGACATTGCCGAACAAACCAACAAGCCCCAACCAAAAGTATTACCTAACAGACTTGGGAAAGGCGTTGTTTACTTATGAGATGAAAAAAACTGAGGACATGGAGAATGTGAACGAAAAAGTTAGACACATGATTTTAG
The DNA here is from genome assembly GCA_947302435.1 of uncultured Prevotella sp. Taxonomy (GTDB): domain Bacteria; phylum Bacteroidota; class Bacteroidia; order Bacteroidales; family Bacteroidaceae; genus Prevotella. The sequence continues at coordinate 1,477 of CAMYVQ010000039.1, forward strand.
CTTTGAATGGTGACGAAAAACGTATTGCACTGGAACTATTGAAAGGAATTCATTTTTCGGATTAACCATTTTTTTCGGGGACACTTTCTATTTCGTTATGTAACAAACGAACGATTGAAAATCTTGGGAATTTTTTATTGAAAATCTTGGGAATTTGAAAGAAAGAATGTATTTTGCTCCGTCGTTCCTACTGGTGCTGACTGCCGTTGGTGGTGCGTACAAGCGAGAAGCACTCTGTCTAAATAACAATCGCGCCAAAACTCGCGCGGGAACCCAAGACGTAGGCTCTTGGGGATTCCATGCAAGTTTTGGCGCACTTTCTTTATATAGCTGATTGTTAGCAGATTACGTAACACAGAAGAAAGTGGGGACAATAGAGACTGATCAATTGAAGTCTTTTCCCACTGTGATTGATATTGGACGACACCGTCATCCAACACTGATCGTCACGTGATTCGACACCAATGACGATGAGAAAAGACACTAATCGCGTCTTTGACACGCAGAAACAAAGACAAATGGGATGTGTCAGGACGGTTTTTCCTTCCTTTTTGGATATGTCGAAACGCTATTTTTCAATTTCCGTTTGTCTTGAAAATCGAATTTCCAAATGCTTATTTAGACAAGTAGCGCTGTCTTACAGTCAAAAGGTTATCAGAATAACCAAATTTTTACACAAAAAGGTTATTACAATAACCATTTTTCTACAATAATCGCTTATTGGACTAAGCGTTTTCTTAAATTATCCGATTTGGATAATCCAATTCACTAACGAGTGTTACCATCATTTATAGGAAAAAAGTCATTCGATAGCCATATTTCACAGAAAAATTGTATCTTTGCATGCAAACTTACAATTCAACCGAAAATTTATGAGAATGACACCATATAGAAAGAAAGCCGTCACACTCATGATGCTCATCTTCCTCAGTGTGCTGAACGGATGGACTCTCGATATTCCCAAGGGAACATTCTATTTCGACAACTCGCTTACGCGATACCCGACAGTGAAGTTCGTCTATGGCAGTGACAATCCTGGCGTGACCTACATTGTGACCATGACCGACATGGGCAACAACCGATGGGCCATCACCTTCCCCGAGACCGTGAAAAACATATACCGCTACGTCTTCACGGAAACGAGCATGGCCGACGGCACCTACGAACAGACATTCACCGAGGTGAAAGACTACATTAGCCTGACACTCGACGAGAACCGCACCATCACCAGCGACACACCGATTCCCGTGGGCTGGGTCTATACGCCGACGAACAATGAGAAATGGGCTTCGGGCGAATGGCGGAACCCTGACGAACGGGATTTCTCGGGTACGCTGCCCGTGCTCTACATCCAAACGGAAAGTCCCGTGGCCTCGAAAGAGGACTACGTCAACGGCACCTACTATATAGACCCCTTGGGCATTGAGGGGTACGACTCATTAGGCAGTGCCGACAAGCCGTTGCCATTGAAAATCAAGGGACACGGCAACTGGACTTGGAGGGATTTTGAAAAGAAGCCCTACCGCCTGAAGTTCAACGAGAAGGCGAAGCCCTTGGGCATGAAGAAGAGCAAGCATTTCGTGCTTATGGCCAATGCCGACGACTACCTGGGCTTCCTACGCAACACGGTGGGCTTTGAACTGAGCCGACTATTGGGACTGTCCTACACGCCGCAACAGGAACCCGTAGAGGTGGTGCTCAACGGCAATTACATCGGACTCTACATGCTGACCGACAAAATCCGAGTGGCGAAGAAACGGGTGAACATCGAGGAGCAGGCCGACATGGAGACCCATCCCGACAGCATCACGGGCGGATGGCTCATAGAGATTGACAACTACAGTGAGGAAGGCCAGGTGGCATTCCGCGAGGGCAACGGCGAGCAACTGAGATTCTCCATGCACTCGCCCGAAGTGCTCTCCGACGAACAGCGTTCGTATATCACCACACTGCTCAAGGATGCCGACGAGGCCATCTATGCCGACGACAAGAGCAGCACCCTGTGGGAACAGTTCATCGACATGGACTCGCTGGCGCGTTTCTACATCGTGCAGGAGGTGATGGACGATGCCGAGTCGTTCCATGGCAGCTGCTACATCCATAAGCAACGCGGACAGGACACGAAGCTCATCTTCGGCCCTGTGTGGGACTTTGGCAATGCCTTCCAACGAGGGTATGACAGGTTCATCTGGCAAGACTCGCCATTTGGCCAGAACTGGATTGGCGAGATTGCCCGATTCCCCCGTTTTCAGGAGCAGGTGGCGAAGTTGTGGTGGTCTTTCATACGGGAGGACTATCCAAAATTGGATGATTTCATCGATGATTTTGTGGCACACATTGCAGCGGCCTCGCGTCATGACGCCCGTCGGTGGCCGCAGTATGGAACCACAGACATAGAAGGCCAAAAAGAAGACTTCAAACGCCGCATGTCCGAGAAGGTGAGGTTTCTGCGCAGCCAGTGGGGCGACGGCATGAGCGGCATTGCGGAAAGAAAGATGTCTGACGGCCGGCAGGTGTGGTACAGTATCGATGGCCGACTGCTGCCGTCGCGTCCCTCCAAGCCTGGAGTCTACGTTCTCGACGGACACAAAATCATAGTTTCAGGAAGATAATACCATAATTAAAAAGATAACCCAAATAATACTATTTACCTATGCAACAAAAAGTAAAGATACATTGCCGCAACAATGGGCAGAGCTATGACATACCCGTGGGCAGCAAACTGGAAGAGATCTATCAGCAGATAGGCGGACTTGAACTGAATCACGGCCCCATCAGTGCGCATGTTAATAATAAGGTGGAGGGGATGCACTACCGTGTCTATACTCCGAAAGAAATCGAGTTCTTGGATATTACGTCGCCTTCAGGACTGCGAGCCTACACGCGCACGCTGTTTTTCGTGCTCTGCAAGGCCGTCCACGAGCTTTACACGCCTGCCAAGGTTTCTATCGACATACCCGTCAGCAACGGCTACTACGTCGACCTGAACATCGGGCATCCCGTCACGCTCGAAGATGCCGGTCGCATTCGCAAGCGCATGCAGGAGATTATCGATGCCGCCATTCCCATCCACCGGCATGAGACGACCACCGAAGAGGCCATCCAAATGTTCAGCATCCTGCACACCTACTCAAAGGTGAAACTGCTGAAAAACATTGGTTCGCTGTACACGACTATCTATGATATCGGCGAATACTATGATTATTTCTATGGTGCGCTGCTCACCAACACCTCACAGCTCTACCTCTTCGGACTTGAGAAATACTACGACGGACTGCTGCTGCGCCTGCCATCGCGCGAAAATCCCGATGAATTGGACGAAATGGTGATGCAGGACAAGATGTTCGGCATATTCAAGGAGCATCACGCCTGGCAGGACATCATCGGCCTGCGCACTATCGGCGACCTGAACGAGGCCATCAGTTACGGCCAAAGCAATCTGCTCATTCAGGTGTCTGAGGCCTTACAGGAAAAGAAGATAGCCAAGATTGCCGAAGAGATTGCCCGTAAGAGCGGCATCCGCATGGTGCTCATTGCCGGCCCGTCGTCGAGTGGCAAAACCACGACCTGCAAACGCCTATCCGTACAGCTCATCACCAATGGCATCAAGCCCGTTCCCATCTCGCTCGACGACTATTTCCTGGACCGCGACATCACGCCGCGCGACGAAACCGGCGACTATGACTTCGAGAGCATCCATGCGCTCAATATCCCTCTGCTCAACGAACAGCTTGCGGCCCTCTTCCGTGGTGAGGAAGTGGAACTGCCCCGCTACAACTTTGCAGCTGGCAAGAGCGAATGGAGCGGAAAAAAACTGCGCCTGCGCGACGACCAGATTCTCGTCGTGGAAGGCATCCACGCCCTGAATCCCGAACTGACGGCCCAGATTCCCGACGAGATGAAATTCCGTGTCTATGCCTCGGCACTGACCACATTGCTGCTCGACAACCACAACTATATTCCCACCACCGACAACCGACTGCTGCGCCGCATCATCCGCGACCACAAATATCGCGGTGTCGATGCCCGCGAGACCATCCGTCGCTGGCCGTCGGTGCGCAAGGGCGAGAACAAGTGGATATTCCCCTATCAGGAGAATGCCGATGCCATGTTCAACACCGCCATGCTCTTCGAGCTGGCCGTCATCAAGAGACAAGCCGCCCCCTTGTTAGAACAGGTGCCAGAGAATTGTCCCGAATATGCCGAGGCTTACCGATTGCGCAAGTTCCTACACTACATCAAGCCTATTCCTGAGGAACAGATTCCGCCCACCTCGCTATTGCGCGAGTTCCTTGGCGGTTCGTCGTTTGAATATTAATTTTATGTTCATTCATCTTTTTTTCATCTTTTTTCTTGGCTCGTATCATATTTTTCCCTATATTTGCAGTGCTTTTAATAACCATTTGACATACTTTAAAATCCTAAGACTATGGAAGTTGAGAAAATTATGCAGACCTTGGAACGTAAGCATCCAGGCGAGTTGGAGTTTCTTCAGGCCGTAAGAGAAGTGCTTGAATCAATCAAGGACGTGTACAACCAGCATCCCGAGTTCGAAAAGGCAAAGATAGTGGAGCGCATCGTGGAGCCCGAGCGCATCACCACGTTCCGCGTGCCTTGGGTCGACGACAAGGGCGAGGTGCAGGTGAACATCGGCTATCGCGTGCAGTTCAATTCGGCCATCGGCCCGTATAAGGGCGGCTTGCGTTTCCACCCCTCTGTGAACCTTTCCATCCTGAAGTTCCTCGGTTTCGAGCAGACGTTCAAAAACGCACTGACCACACTGCCCATGGGCGGCGGCAAGGGCGGCAGCGACTTTGCCCCTCGCGGCAAGAGCGAGGCCGAGATCATGCGCTTCTGCCAGGCTTTCATGATGGAACTGTATAAAGTGATTGGTCCTGATATGGACGTGCCAGCCGGCGACATCGGCGTGGGTGGCCGCGAGATTGGCTATCTGTTCGGCATGTACAAGAAGCTCACCTCGCAGTTCCATGGTGCCACACTCACAGGCAAGGGCATTGAGTGGGGAGGCTCCATTCTGCGTCCGGAGGCTACGGGCTTCGGTGCTTTGTATTTCGTGAACCAGATGATGCAGACCCACGGACTCGACATCAAGGGCAAGACAGTCGCATTGTCGGGCTTCGGCAATGTGGCTTGGGGTGCAGCCAAGAAGGCAACGGAATTAGGCGCAAAGGTGATTACCATCAGCGGTCCCGACGGCTATATCTATGACCCTGCCGGACTGGATGCCGAGAAGATTGAGTACCTGTTGGAGCTTCGCGCCAGTGGCAACGACATCTGCGCCCCCTACGCCGAGGAGTTCGAGGGAGCCCAGTTCTTCGAGGGCAAGAAGCCGTGGGAGCAGAAGGCCGACATCTACCTGCCCTGCGCTACGCAGAACGAGCTGAACGGCGACGATGCCGACAAGATTCTGGCCCAGAAGCCACTGTGCGTGGCCGAGGTATCGAACATGGGCTGCACAGCCGAGGCTGTCAACAAGTTCATTGCTGCCGGACAGCTCTTTGCCCCGGGCAAGGCCGTGAATGCCGGTGGCGTGGCCACTTCAGGTCTGGAGATGACGCAAAACTCCATGCGCATGTCGTGGACAGCTGAAGAGGTCGACCAGCGCCTGCACCAGATCATGTCGGGCATTCACGAGCAGTGCGTGAAATACGGCAAGGAGCCTTCGGGCTATATCAACTACGTAAAGGGTGCCAACGTAGCCGGCTTCATGAAGGTGGCCAAGGCCATGCTGGCACAAGGCATTGTATGAAGTGAAGAGTGAAGAACGAAAAGTGAAGAGTGAAGAATTTGCTACCGCTATTGTCTGTAGGCGCATAATTGTAATATGTGTCTTCCTTTTCAATGCGGTAGCAAATTCTTCACTCTTCACTCTTCACTCTTCACTTCTTCATGCCCAGATGCAGCACGGCAAGGCTTCCTTCTATTCAAAAAAGGCAACGGGAAGCCATACTGCCAATGGTGAACGGCTGCACCACGACTCGATGACGTGCGCACACCGCACCTTTCCTTTCGGCACACTGCTCAAGGTGACCAACGTGGAGAACGACAGTAGTGTCATTGTCCGCGTGAACGACCGTGGGCCATTCATCCGAGGACGCATCATCGACCTCACATGGGGGGCCGCCAAGAAGCTGAACATGACTATGCAGGGCATCGCAACCGTCATGGTGGAAGAAGCCCATGTCATCACGTTCCCCTTGAGGGCACCACCTGCCAAAGTGGAGATACCAAGACTTGAAGTGCCCACCGTCGAGCTGCCCGACACGCTGGTAGCCATCTGGCAGGAAGACCAACTCATTGAGCACAAAAAACCTGCGGAAAAGAGGAAAAAGGGAAAATGATAATCCCGATTACCTACCCTTACGTGTCACTATGGTGAAACGGTGAGTCTGCGAATCGATTCTCCGATTGCGCTGTGCCACACCGACACTCACTACAATCTCGCCATCTTTCAGTTTCCTGTCGGCCAGAATCGTGGCAGTGTAACGTATGCCCTGACCGGGGGAAATGCTCTCCACGCGCAGGTTGGGCGACACCTTCACATGCTTGTTGGCAGTCACATCCTCCACCAAGGGGAAAATGTCGTAGACGACATGGGGCGTGTTGTTCATGATCTCGAACCTCACCGTACACTCCTCACCGCGCGTGAGTACACCGTTATTATCAGCATCGTAAATGGACGCATTGCGAATCTCAATGGGAGGCCGACGCGACAGTTCCTCGACCGAGTAGGAAGGGGCACTGCTCAGCGCATCGTCGGCACCGGTAGCACTATCGAACGTGATGCGGTCGTCGTAGGTTGTGTTGTCGTCGTAGGTCGTATTGTCGTCGTATCCGGTATAGTCGCGTGTCCGTTCTATGGCGCGCTCCCTTCGTTCCTCATATTTACGTTCCTGTGCGTTATCGATAGCCGCACCTATGGCGGCACCTGCCACGACTCCGCCCACAGTCCCAATGAGCGAGCCCACGTCGTGGCCGCGACGGCCATTGGTAATACCTCCGATGGCTGAGCCAATGACATGTCCGAACTCGCCACCCACGTATGCCCCCGTTGCAGTGTAGCTGCCGCAACTGCTCATCAAGAGAGCAACTGTCACAATCAGTATAAATGTTTTCTTCATTTTATTTCAAACAATAATGATTCAAGTGCAAAATTAATCATTCGTCATAAAAAACCAAAAAGAAATTCCCGAAAAAGTCATAGGGAAATCCCTAACAACCCGATTTTTTCCGACTCTTTGTCAGGATGAAGGCACCAACAAGTGACCATCTGTTCACTCATCGGCATGTTTGCCTTACAAAATGACGAACTTTCGGTGTTCAAAAACACAGAATCACTAACGAATAAGAGAAAAACGCCGAAATTGAACAACATTTATTCGTATTTATACACCATTATCTGAAAAAAATTATGGAAATTTGTAACCGATTAAAATAAGACTATATGCAGAATGACCAAAGAAGGTACGTAGAGTTCAATAACATTGTTGTTGACTACACAGACGGAGATGTGGCCATCTACGTTCATGTAAAGGATTTGAAATCCTTGTACCCCCTGAAGCCAAATTCAACCCTTATTGCCTTGTGCATTTCGGGCAGCACCAACCTTCAATACGACGGGAAGGAGATTATCATCCATCCTCACGAAGTATTCTTCTGTCCTTCAAGTGTCAACATTGAGATTACCAACACAACGCCCGATTTTGAATGCAAGGTTTTGTGTTTGTCTGACCATATTGTCCAAGCCCTTCTTCACGACAAGATCAACATTTGGAACCAAGCGGTCTACCTGACCCATCTGAGTGTTCTAAGCATGTCGGAAGTTTGTCGGGAAGAGATGGTTTATTACTATAGCCTGATCCAGTCGAAGATAGAGAACAACAAGGTGGCACCGCTTGAGATTATGCAGGCCCTGACCCGCGCTTTGCTGCTGGAACTCTGTATCTATATGGAGAACAAGCAGGGTATTGGCGAGGACACCAAATTGTCACAGGGCAAGTCGCTCTTCAACCGTTTTCTACAGGCGATTTCCAATAGCGAGGTGAAGCGCCGCCCCATCAGCGAATATGCCAGCGAATTGGCCATCACGCCGAAATACCTGACCATGCTCTGTCTGAAATACAGCAACAAGACGGCATCGGAATGGATTGCCCAATACACCATTGAGGACATCCGTTTCTACCTGCGCAACTCGAACCTGAGCATCAAGGAGATTTCGTGCAAGCTGGGCTTCGCCAACATGTCGCACTTCGGCAGTTATGTGCGCAAGCATTTAGGCGTTTCCCCCTCCGACTACCGTCACGACAAGAAATAATCGGCACAAAAACGACTATATACCATCGGAACACGGCTCTGCGGCAATGCCCGGACAGTGTTTCGATGGTTGTTTTTTCATTTTTAAGTCTAAAGATAAGGATTATTTCCTCAGAAATGCGTATTTTTGCACAAAATTCCCCGATTATGGCAAATATACCACAGGAATTCAATAATTTCTTCCTGAAAGATGTGTCGTTTGTGAACTTGATGACAAAGCGCATCTTCAATATTCTGATAGTGGCCAACCCCTACGATGCCTTCATGCTCGAAGACGACGGGCGAGTGGACGAAAAGGTGTTCGACGAATACACCGAGTTAGGCATGCGCTATCCACCCACCTTCACGCAGGTGTCGACTACCGACGAGGCCAACGAGGTGCTGAAGATTACCGACATCGACCTGGTGATCTGCATGCCCGGCAATGCCGACAACGACGCCTTCACCGTGGCCCGCGAAGTGAAATCCGTACATCCACAGATTCCCTGCGTGGTACTAACCCCTTTCAGCCACGGCATCACCCGCCGTATGCAGGATGAGGACATGTCGATCTTCGACTACGTGTTCTGCTGGTTGGGCAACACCAACCTCATCCTCTCCATCATCAAGTTGTTGGAGGACCGCATGAACATTGAGCACGACATCCATGAGGCCGGTGTGCAGATGATTCTGCTCGTAGAAGACAATATCCGCTTCTATTCCTCTATTCTTCCCAACCTCTACAACTATATTCTGGCACAGTCGAAACGCTTCTCGACCGAGGCCCTGAACCCACACGCCGCTGCCCAGCGCAAGCGCGGACGACCCAAGGTGATGCTGGCCACAAGCTACGAGGAGGCCATGCAGATCTATGAGAAGTATCAGGATAATGTGTTAGGTGTCATCAGCGACACGCGCTTTCCCATGGAGGCGCCCATAGGCAGGTTGAGCCATGTGGAGGAGAGCGACCCCGAAGCAGGCTTGAAACTGCTACAGGAGATACGCCGCCGCAACGAGTTCATACCCTTAGTGCTGCAAAGCTCAGAGACCGTGAACCGCCAGAAGGCATGGGACAGCGGCTTCGACTTCTTAGACAAGAACTCGAAGAAGTTCAACGTTGACCTGCGCCATGTGCTCGAGGAGCATCTGGGCTTTGGCGACTTCATCTTCCGCGATCCGGTGACGAAGGAGGAGGTGGCCCGCGTCAGTTCATTGAAGGAGCTGCAGGACAACATCTTCAAGATTCCGCACGACTCGCTCATGCACCACATCCGACGCAACCACATGAGCCGTTGGCTCTGCGCACGCGCCATCTTCCCGGTATCGAACTTCCTCAAGCACGTCACATGGCACAAGCTGCAGGATGTCGATGCCCACCGACAGATCATCTTCGATGCCATCGTGCAGTACCGTAAGATGAAGAACATCGGCGAGGTGGCCGTGTTCGACCGCAAGAAGTTCGACCGCTTTGCCCACTTTGCCCGTATCGGCGAAGGCTCGCTTGGCGGCAAGGGCCGCGGACTGGCCTTTCTCGACAAAATTGTGAAGCGCCACACAGAACTGAACCAGTTCCCCAGTGTCTCGGTACAGATACCGAAGACCGTGGTGCTCTGCACCGACTTCTTCGACAATTTCATGGACGAGAACAACCTGTGGGGCATCGCCCTAAGCGACGCGCCCGACGAGGAGATACTACGCCACTTCCTCGAGGCACAGCTGCCCGACGACCTCATCGAAGACTTCTTCATCTTCTTCGAGGCCACCAAGAAGCCCCTCGCCATCCGTTCCAGTTCGCTCCTTGAGGATTCGCACTATCAGCCCTTCGCCGGCATCTATGCCACCTACATGATTCCCTGGCTCGACGACAAGTACACCATGCTACGCATGCTGGCCTGCGCCATCAAGAGTGTCTACGCCTCAGTGTACTACCGCGACTCGAAGGCCTACATGACGGCCACACAGAACGTCATCGACCAGGAGAAGATGGCCGTCATTCTGCAAGAGGTGGTGGGCCAACAGTACGGCGACCTCTACTACCCCACCTTCTCGGGCGTGCTGCGCTCGCTGAACTACTACCCTATCGGCGACGAGACAACCGAGGAGGGCATTGCCTCGCTGGCCTTAGGATTAGGCAAGTATATCGTTGACGGTGGCCAAACCTTGCGTGTGTCGCCCTATCATCCCCACCAGATTCTGCAAACCAGTGAGATGGAGACGGCCCTGCGCGACACGCAGACCCGCTTCTACGCCCTTGACATGAGTCACGTAGGCGACGACTTTAAGGTTGACGACGGCTTTAATATTAAAAAGGTACGCGTGAAACAAGCCGATCAGGACGGATCCCTACACTATATTGCCTCTACCTACGACCCTACGGATCAGATTATCCGTCCGGGGCTCTACGAAGGTGGCCGCAAGATCATTTCCTTCGACGGGGTGTTGCAGCAGGGGGTGTTCCCTCTGCCCGAGCTGTTGCAGATGGCGCAGAAACTTGGAGCCGAAGAGATGCGCCGCCCCGTGGAAATTGAATTTGCCTGCAACCTTTATCCGGGTGAAAGCTCGCAAGTGGGAGGCGACTTCTACCTTTTGCAGATACGCCCGATTGTCGATTCAAAGCAGGTGCTCGACGAAGACCTGCAGCAGATACCTGACGAAGCCTGTCTGTTGCGCTCCTACAACTCTTTGGGACACGGCATCTCGGAAGACGTGGTCGATGTGGTCTATGTGAAGGCCGACGAGACTTTCACGGCGGCCAACAATCCGCAGATTGCCTCGGAGATAGAACAGATCAACCGCAAGTTCTTAAACGAAGGCAAGAACTATGTGTTAGTGGGGCCGGGCCGTTGGGGGTCAAGCGACTATTGGTTGGGCATTCCCGTGAAGTGGCCCCATATTTCAGCCTCCCGTGTCATTGTCGAGGCCGGTCTGAAGAACTACCATGTAGACCCCTCACAGGGCACTCATTTCTTCCAGAACCTCACCTCGTTCGGCGTGGGCTATTTCACCATCAACACCTACACAGGCGACGGCGTGTTCCAAAAAGAAATCCTCGACAGCATGCCTGCCATTGAGGAAACCGAATATGTGCGTCACGTGCGCTTCCCCCGTCCCATGAAAATCATGATGGACGGCAAGAAGCAGACAGGCGTGGTGCTGTTGCCAGAATAATCGCTTTCACAGAACGCAGTTATCGGCTCCTTACACAGACTTGGGTAAGGAGCCATTCCATTGTTCCCCCTTGCATTTCTTAGATGATCTTTTTACAAATTTTTGGGGAAAACATTTGATGTTTCCGAAATAATCCGTATTTTTGCAGGGAAAAGAAATAGATAGTAGACAATGGCATCAAGAGTAAGACAAAGCAAAGCAAGGATGGACAGGGAGCGTAAGATGATTTTTGCTTCTTCATGTGTGGAGTCGGCGGCTCGTCAACGAAACATTTCGTCCACTGAGATGTATCAACGAATGAAGCGTGTGGGGCTGATTGACGATTTCATTCTGAAATGCTATGACGGTCTTCATACACAGAGTCGTCAGCATGTGACCGAAGATGTGCTTGGTGCCCTTGACATCTGGGAGTCAAAAAAAGCAGGACTGCTATGAGAAAAGTCTATCACGGCGCAGCACAGGAAGTTAACACCCCACTGGTTCATGTTGGACGAGAAAACCTTGACTTTGGCAAAGGTTTTTATGTGACCGATATTAGGAGCCAAGCTAAGACGTGGGCTAACATCAAGGCCCGCTATCAGATGGATGGGAAAGCCTATATTAACGAATACCTCTTCGACTTCGACAATGCAGTTCCTAAATATCGTTTCAAGAAATTTGAGCGATATGACAGCGAATGGCTCCACTTTATCGTTGACAGTCGTGATGGACTGAAAGTGTGGAAAAACTACGATATCATAGAAGGTGGTGTGGCTAACGATCGCGTCATTGATACTGTTGAAGCTTTCAAGGCAGGCCAAATCAGTGAAGAAAAGGCTTTGGAAGAACTCTCCAAACACCAGCCCAATAACCAAATCTGCATATTGAAGCAGGAAGTAGTTGACAAATATCTTATATTCCAAAAATCCGTATTAACGACATAACATAATGCTGAGCGACCTTTTAATGTGGAACAAAATTGGGCGTATCGTGACACTGCTTGCCGAACGTTTAGACATTACGCCAGAAAGAGCCTTAGACATTTTCTATATGTCCAAAACTAACGAGCGGTTACACGACCCTTCAACACTCCTTTACACCTTTGGCGACCAGTATATCGTGGATGATGTCATTCGCGAAATACAGGGTTGAGTCTGCTCAACGGCGGTAGCATAAAGCTATTATCAGCCAATACACATAATTCCCTGGTAGCTTTATCTCATCATTTACCTACCATGACAAAAGCATTGGAATAGAATAGATTTACAAACTCGACGAGTTTGTAAAACGGTTCAAATTGAATGGCTACACGAAGAGGGTATAAACAGAACAAGGTTCTATTGTCCACCGAGCCGAGAGAAGTACTCAATGATGTCTTCCCACGTCTTGAACGTGTCTGAACCAAACTCAAGGAGGGTGGCCATCGTGTCGCCCTCTTTTTTGCGGCTGATCAGGTAATCGCCATAGAGCAAGTGGTGCTGGTTCGTGAAGATGGTATGGCCCCATGCCGGTACGTTGATATACTCCTGCAGCCAGGAGGTCACTTCGGAATAGGAGGAGGGGACGGATGACTGCGAAGGGGCAACAAAATAGACCTGATAGCGTTCTGTCAGTTGGCGAACAGCCTTCTGACTGCTGCTGGCCGGCTTGCCATAGCTGTCGGCCAGTGTCTCCACATCAATATAGACAATGGGGCGGTCGCGCTTCTCCTGACGGTCGTCAATCCAGCGTATGACGGGCAACACTGAGTGCATGAAGCTCTTGTCGTCCATGCGATGCTCTCCGTGGAAGCGGATGGCCTGCGAATAGTGTTGGGTGAAGAGGTCATAGGTATGCACCAAAGGATCTTCGTCGCCGAAAAGACCGAACACGCGCTGTTGCTCGCCCTCGTCGTTAGCATGCAGAAAATTCTGTTCTGTCATCTGCCGATATTCCTTCACTAACGGCTTGTCTACATAGAACTCCTGCACACCGTCCTTTCGGGGCGAGAAGAACTGCTGCTTACCTGTCAGCCCGTGGCTCTGCATAGTGTCGGCGATATTAAAAGCGGGGTTGGTCACGATGCGGTCGTAGCCATACAGCATCTCGGCAAACATACCCCCCATTGACGTGCCGACAATGAGCGAAGGTCGTTCTTTCTCACATGTAGTCCGTAACAGTTGCATCGCCTCTTCGGGATGAACGGGCAGATCGGGAGCCACCACCCGGGCATTGGGCAACACCTGACGCAACCGGGCCACCGTGCCGCTCTGTCCCGACGACCCGAAACCATGCACATACATCACCGTCTTTCCCTTCATCAATTCGGGGAACTGCTTAATATACTGATTTTCCATAACTGCGGCAAAGTTACTATTTTTTTTGGAAATGACGCACATCACGCCCTATTTTACATTATTTGTATTGAATTTACGCTGAAATGAAGAAAAAAGTGTAACTTTGCATCCAATAGACAACCCAATAGCTAAAACATCATTCCACCATTATGAAAAAGTTCACACTTTCGATTCTTGTCTTGGCATCGACACTTGTCATGAATGCCCAACAACTGGCCTTCCCCGGTGCTGAGGGCTACGGTGCCTACGCTTCAGGCGGACGAGGATGCCAAGTGGTGCATGTAACCAACTTGAATGCTGCCGGTTCAGGCTCATTAGCCGATGCCGTGAGCCAGCCCAACCGATTCGTAGTGTTCGATGTGGGCGGTGTCATCGACATTACAGGCAAGAGCATCACCATCAGCAGCAACATCACCATTGCCGGACAGACGGCTCCGGGCGAGGGCATTACCATCTACGGCGGACGTGTCATTGCCTCGAAAGCGAAGAATGTCATCATGCGGTATATCCGCATGCGAGGCGGAAAGAGCGTGAACAGCAGCAAGTGTACGCTGACACTCGACGAGTGCCAGAACTTCATCATGGACCACTGTTCGGTGTCGTGGGGGCCTTGGGACAACGTACACATCAAGGATGCCAACAACGTCACCTGGCAATATTGCATCAACTCGGAAGGCATCGAACCGCAAAGGTTCGGCTCGATTACCGACGGCACCCGCAACTGGACCATTCACCATTGCCTGTGGGCCGACAACAAGAGCCGCAACCCCAAGATGAAGTGCTACGTGCAATATTACAACAATGTGGTGTACAACTACGGCATGGGCATCATTGGCGGACACTCGGCAGCCGACAACTATCAAGACGTCATCAACAATTACTTCATTGCCGGCCCAGACGGTTCGCAGAAATATTTCGACGACTGGACAGCCACGGACCACCTGTATAGCGAAGGCAACTATTATGACGGTAATCGCGACGGCATGCTGAACGGCACCCTCATCACCGACCATCACAGTGCCACGCCAATGGATAAGCCGAACTTCAACACGACCCATCCCATGAACGTGGAAACGGCGGAAAAAGCCTACTATACCATCGTGGATCATGTGGGAGCCTCACGTGTCCGTGACTCGCACGACAAGCGCATCTTGGAACAGCTTACCTCGTTAGGCACAAAGGGAAGCTTCATTGCTAACGAAGACAACGTAGGAGGCATCGGAACGGTGGCCAACGGCCCCAAGCCTCAGGATAGCGACAACGATGGTATGCCCGACGAATGGGAGCAAGCCAACGGACTGAATGCCAACAAAAACGATGCAGCCGACTATACATTAGGGGGCGGATATACCAATATTGAGCACTATGTGAACAGTCTGGCAGAGAAGAGCAGATATCTCATGTATCCCGTAAACCCTATGGCCACGCTCCTCAATGCCACCACTGTGAGACTATCGTGGATGAACAGTGAAGAACAGACGGCCACCGCTATCGTAGTGGAGCAATCGGAAGACAACAAGACCTTCACCGAGATTCAGCGACTGACAGGCAATGCCACCGAGACCACTGTCGAAGGACTCATCCCCGACAAGGTCTATTTCTTCCGCATGAAGACGATTGGTGACAACAACATGGAGTCACTCTATTCGGCCACGGTGTCGGTGAACGACGAGTATATGCGTCCAGGCGGTGGGACGCGGGCAGACACGGATCCTTTCGTACCCACAGAAGGCAAGCTCTACCGCATCATCAGCTATGCCAGCATTCCCTATAACTCGGGCACCACGTTGCAAGGCACACCGAAATACCTTGTCTTCAACAGCAACGGCACTTTAGGGACTACAGAAAGTTTTCAGTGGGACGACCCGGCTCTGTTATGGTATATCACAACGATTGATGGCGGAGTGAACATTTGTAATTACAGCAACAAAAAGTACATTGCAGCGCAGAACAGCTCTATCGACGGGGCCGACCGCATCGGCATGTCAAGCTCCCCCACCCTGCTCACCATCAACTATACGGGCAACCAACAGCCGACACAATCGGGACTCTACGGACAGGTTTCCATGTACCGCATCAATAGCCCTTCAAACAAAAACCAACAAATCAGGGCCCGTGGCTTTGTCGACGACTGGTTCTGGGGTTCGGGAACTTACGACCGTGCCGACATGGTGTTTACCTTTGTTGAAATCGATGCCTCGCTGGTAAAAGTATTCCTCAACAAGTTCAACACCACACTCGAAAATGCGCTCAAGTTAGCCAATGGTGCCCAGACCGATGTCACGTTAGGCTATCCCTCAGCAGCACTCAACGAACTGATGAATGCTATCAGCAAAGCACAGGAGTTTGCTGATGCCATCAACGAAAAGACCACACAGGAGGAAATTGATGCGCAGATGAACGCCCTCAATCAGGCTATCACCACATTCAGTAATCAGCGCATCTACACTTTTGAGGGTTTCTCTACCGATCTGGCCTACCTTATCTATAGCTATGGAACGCACCCCAATGCCAGTGCAGCCTCTGCCGACGGCGGTATAGAACGGCGCTACCTCTATGCCGTGAAGAGCACCGACGGCAAACGCGATTCACTGGTCTATCGCATCGGACTCTCTGAAAACAACATCAGTAGCGGAAAGAAAGACCCGTTGGCCAGCGACCCTGCAGCCTTATGGGCTTTCGAGCAGGCTGATAACGGTTTTGTTCGTGTGCGCAATCAGAACTGTGGGGCCTATCTACAGATAGACCGTCTGTTGTCCAACACTCCCGTAGCCATCCGCCCCTACTATGCCAAAGATGATAACGGAAAAATGGCTTTCTACATGGATGCCGACGAACAAGGCAAGCGACTCTTCAACGTGGGTGCTCCCGATGCCGACGGTAAGGGTGGGCCTTTGGAGTTTTTCGCTGCCCATGCCGACCGTACACGCCTGCGCTGGGTCATCGACGAAACAGCCATCGAGGTACAGAACCCGTCGGTTGTCAGTTCGGTTCATTCAGCAAGGAATGGTCAGCTACGATTCTTCACCTTGCACGGTGTGATGCTCAACCAACGGCCATCGTCAGGTATCTATTTAGAACAGCACATCCTCGACAATGGTCATGTCAGCGTAAGAAAAGTTGTAGCGAAATAAAAACAAAACTATTTGACGTAACTGAGGGCTAACATGGTCAGATCGTCTTTGTTTGGGTTGTCGACACCGAGATGGTGCTTCAGTGCGGTACCAATGCGCTTCACGACGGCTTCAGGCGAATCGCCATTCTCACAGGCACGCTTCATGTGAAGGGCAAGGCGTTTGTCGCCAAACGCCTCCTTCTGCGGATTCATGGCCTCGACAATGCCGTCGGTAAAGAGGAATAGGACATCGCCTGGATGCATCTGCACCTGCTGACCCGTAAACTCCCACTCCGTAAAGCCCAACGGAACGTTCGACTCCACTTCAAGCCGTTTGGCATCCCCACCCGACAAAAGGAAGGGAGCCAGATGACCGGCATTACAATAACATAGGAGTCCAGTTGCGAGGTCAAGACGACCGGCAAAGAAAGTGGCATACATGTGCTGTTCACTGATGCCGACAAGTGCTTGATTCATGTTGCTCACCATTCGCGACAGGGGTTCATGATGCTGCATACTGGTGCGATAGACCGTACGGGTGACGGTCATGGCCAAGGCTGCACCCAGCCCATTGGTGGCCACGTCGCCGATACAGAAGTAAAGGAAATCGCCCTGCAAGGCAAAGTCGTAGAAATCGCCACTGACCTGCGGAGCATTCACAAGACTGGCACTGAGCGCCACACGACTGTCTTTCGGATATTCACGAGGGAGGATCTTCGCTTGCAATGTCGAGGCAATGCTCATCTCATTGCCAATCTCCTCATTTTCCTTATTCACTTTATTATATTTACGCAAACTGACAATGGCCCACCATCCCACAAAAAGTATGAGCAACATGGTGAAGATCTGCATGCAGAGAATGATAATGCCGCGCCGGCTGGTCTCATGATAGATGTTGAACGTGAGATAAGACAGTTCGCTCATGGGCAGATCGCCCGTCAACACGGCAATAATATTTCCATCGCCATCACGGAGAGGGAAGGAATAGGTGGTCATGGCAAGATAGGTGCCATCGCCGTCGGTATAAGGTTCACACCATCCAGCCTCCTTACTCTCCACAGGTTCAGTATACCAATCATAAAGGGTATAGTCGTATTTCAGCAGTTTCTTCTTGATGATGCTGTCTTGACGGAACACATACGGGGCATAGAGCTGCCCACGCTCAGGATGATAACCAGGAACGAAAGCCACAGCAGCACCCAACAGCTCAGGGTTCTGGCGTACCATGGAAAACAACAACTGTTCCACCTGCTTGGTGTCATTGGCATTCTGTTCAAAAACGGGGGCCGAATTGTCGACAATCGTAGCCACACTGGACTTCAGGTTGTCAATCTTCTCGTTCATCACGTTGACCTCCATCTGTCGGCGGTTCCTATTTTCCTCATTAATACTCCGCCACGTATAATATGCCTGTAGCAGTGTGGTGAGTATCAGTATCAGCAATATAGCCGACAGGGCACCGATGCCATGCCAGATATTATTGCGTAAAAGGTTATAATTAATCATGAACAATAATCAATTCTCTATTTCTGTTATTATTCAATTATAGAAATGTCACGCCATCAATCGTATGACATCTTTTTTATCTAACCCCAAATTAGAAGCGATGGCCTCATGCGAGAGACCTGCCAGACTAAGCGCCTTAACTGATTTGCGCAACAACTCATCTTGCAAAACCAACTGAGCCTTCTGCTCATCCAACAAGTTTTTCTGCTCGTCTAATTTTGCCTGCTGTTCATTCAACTGTTCCTTCTGTTCATTCAACTGTACCTTCTGTTCATTCAACTGTACCTTCTGCTCATTCAACTGTACCTTCTGCTCATTCAACTGTACCTTCTGCTCGGCTAACTGGCGATCGCGCATCAGTATCTCCGTGTCCTGTTTTTCAATGATAGAATAGTACTCGTCCTCCACATTCATATCCTGTCGTATGTCGGCATCGGTAGAAGCCATCAGCAGGCGGTGTACAATGTGTTCCATATCAGCATCGCCTGTGTAAAGGCTATCATCGATGTACATCATCTGCTCGTTGTTCTTACTCTTATTCGTCTGGTCAAAAATGCTCAGAACCTTGTCAAGACGACTATTCACCTGACCATGCAGACGCGGTATCTGCACAATGATGCTGTCATGGGTCAGACTATCGATGAAAGGATTGGGGAGTCCCTTTGTCACACGTCGTCCCTCCGAGTCATAAGACTCATGCTGTACATAGAGCACAGGTTCCTCAACGTCGCCTACATTGTGTCCCAACAAGTAAATGGCAACCATTGGGAGTGCGTGGGCAGTACGGCCTTCACCCGTCACGTTCTGTGGGTTCTGATAATGCACACCAAGGTATTGACGGAAACGCAGTGTCTCTGTGGGCAACCATGTCTTTTGCAGTTCCACAAGAATGAGCTGCTCCGTTCCATCGGCACGGCGAACAGTAGCGCCAAAGTCGATGCGAAATACCGATAGCGTATCGCGCTTGCCGTTGATATACTCATGGGGACGCACTTCTACTTTTACCACATTCTGCTTTAGCAGGGCTGAAAGAATGATACGGGCAATACGCTCGTCTTCCATCAGATATTTGAATACGACATCGTAAATAGGATTAGCCACTGTTACCATAAAGCCTTCTTTATTTGTTTCTGTGCAAAAATACACAAAAAAGCCGAAAGTACAAAACTTTCAGCCTATAAAAAAGACGCATTCGCAAGTTCGGCGAATACGTCTTTTCAATATTTTAATTGGGAATATCAAACTACACCTTGATCTCAACCTCAACGCCACTGGGAAGTTCGAGCTTCATCAGTGCGTCAACAGTCTTAGCTGTAGAACTGTAGATGTCAATCAGACGCTTGTAGTCTGACAACTGGAACTGCTCACGGCTCTTCTTGTTAACGAACGTCGAACGGTTGACGGTGAAGATACGCTTGTGTGTGGGAAGGGGGATAGGACCGCTGATGATTGCACCTGTAGCCTTCACAGCCTTCACAATTTTCTCTGCTGACTTGTCAACCAATTTGTGGTCGTAACTTTTCAGTTTGATACGAATTTTCTGACTCATAACTTTTAATTGTTTATTGTTTAATGTTTATTGTTTAGAGGAGGCCGCTAAAGAGTCATTTGCTCAGCGGCACTCCTGTTTTGTTTTCTCTAGGATAACCTAGGATTGCCTAGGACTGCCTAGTCTATACCAAGTCTGCGCGGCCCTTGACCTCCTCCAGCACAGCCTTGGCGAGAGCGCTTGACAGCGGTGCGTGGTGGCTGTACTCCATAGAACTGGTAGCACGACCAGAAGTGATGGTACGCAGAGCGGTTACATAACCGAACATCTCTGACAGGGGAACCATTGCCTTAACGACACGGGCACCACTGCGAGCCTCATCCATACCTTCTACCTGGCCACGACGCTTGTTCAGGTCACCAATCACGTCACCCATGTTCTCCTCAGGAGTAACAACCTCGAGCTTCATGATAGGCTCCATCAGCACAGGCTTAGCCTGAGCGCAGACTGCCTTGTAAGCCATCTGGGCAGCAATCTCGAATGAGAGCTGGTCAGAGTCAACGGGGTGGAATGAACCATCGACAACGACAACCTTCAGTGAATCCATAGGATAACCACCGAGGATACCATTCTTCATGGCTGCCTCGAAGCCCTTCTGGATAGAAGGAATGAACTCCTTAGGAATGTTACCACCCTTCACCTCGTTCACGAACTGCAGACCGCCATTGGTCTTGATATCGTAATCCTCGTCAACAGGACCAACCTGAACGAGCATCTTAGCATACTTACCACGACCACCAGACTGCTTCTTATAAGTCTCGTCGATTTCAACGGTCTTGGTGATAGCCTCCTTATAGTTCACCTGAGGTTTACCCTGGTTGCATTCCACCTTGAACTCGCGCTTCAGACGGTCGATGATGATGTCGAGGTGCAGCTCACCCATACCTGAGATAATGGTCTGACCACTCTGTTCGTCAGTACGAACGGTGAACGTGGGATCCTCTTCGGCCAACTTAGCGAGACCATTATCCAATTTGGCAATATCGGCCTGAGACTTCGGCTCGACAGCGATAGAAATCACGGTGTCGGGGAAGGTCATAGACTCCAGCACAATGGGCTTCTCCTCGTCGCAGAGTGTATCGCCAGTGCGGATGTCCTTAAAGCCTACGCCTGCACCAATATCACCGGCATCGATGCTATCCATAGGAATCTCCTTATTTGAGTTCATCTGGAACAGACGGCTGATACGCTCCTTCTTGCCCGAACGGGGATTGTAGACGTATGAACCGGCCTTTACGCTACCAGAATAGACGCGGAAGAACACCAGACGGCCCATGTAGGGATCGGTTGCAATCTTGAATGCCAGAGCTGCGGTGGGCTCGTCCTCGCTGGGCTTGCGATCCTCTTCCTCCTCGGTGTTGGGGTTGGTACCCTTAATCACCTCCACGTCAACAGGAGCGGGCAGGAAGGCACACACATAGTCGAGCAGAGGCTGAACGCCCTTGTTCTTGTAAGAAGAGCCACAGAGCATAGGCGTACACTCCATAGCGCAGGTACCCTTGCGGATAGCAGCGATAATCTCATCCTCAGTGATTGAGTTAGGATCGTCGAAGAACTTCTCCATCAGAGCTTCGTCGTACTCGGCAGCAGCCTCAAGCAGCTTCATACGCCACTCGTCACACTCGTCCTTCAGGTCAGCGGGAATTTCCTCCACATCGTACTCAGCACCCATCGTCTCATCGTGCCACAGGATAGCCTTCATTTTAATCAGGTCAACCAGACCCTTGAAGTTCTCCTCAGCACCGATGGGCACCTGAATCACAACGGGGTTGGCACCCAGAATGTCCTTCATCTGCTGAACCGTCTCGAAGAAGTCGGCACCCGAACGGTCCATCTTATTCACGTAGCCGATACGGGGTACGTTGTACTTGTCGGCCTGACGCCACACTGTCTCTGACTGGGGCTGCACGCCGTCGGCAGCAGAGTAAGTGGCGACGGCTCCGTCAAGGACGCGCAGTGAGCGCTCCACCTCAGCGGTGAAGTCAACGTGTCCCGGAGTGTCGATCAGGTTGATCTTATACTTTTTCTTGTTCCACTCCCAATAACAAGTGGTAGCAGCAGAGGTAATGGTGATACCGCGCTCTTGCTCCTGAGCCATCCAGTCCATGGTAGCGGCGCCATCGTGTACCTCACCAATCTTGTGGGTCTTACCCGTATAGAACAGAATACGCTCTGAAGTCGTAGTCTTACCGGCATCAATATGAGCCATGATACCGATGTTACGGGTCAAATGTAAATCTTGTTTTGCCATTTATTATCCTTTATTAGATTTTAATCTCTTTGCCTAATGCCCCTTAAAAAATTAAGGGGTTGGTTGTCGTTTGTTTAGACCCCCAACCCCCTAATTTAAGGGGGCTTGTATTAGAAACGGAAGTGAGCGAATGCACGGTTAGCCTCAGCCATGCGGTGCATAT
>CAMYVQ010000040.1 GCA_947302435.1 uncultured Prevotella sp.
CCGGAATGCGGTGGCCCCACCACAGCTGGCGGCTGATGCACCAGTCCTGAATGTTCTCTAACCAGTTCTTGTAGGTGTTGACGTACTTCTGCGGATAAAAATGCATCTCTCCGTTGAGTACGGGCGGCAGTGCGATGTCGGCAAAGTGCTTCATCTTGAGGAACCACTGGAGGGAAAGACGCGGCTCAATGGCGGTATCGGGATTGCGCTCGGAATAGCCCACCTTGTTGGTGTAATCCTCGACTTTCTCCATAAGACCTGCGGCTTCGAGATCCTTGGCAATCTGCTTGCGACACTCAAAGCGATCCATGCCCACATAGAGGGTCGATTCGCTGCTGATAGTGCCGTCGGGATTGAAGATGTCGATGGTTTCGAGATTGTGGGTCTTGCCCAGCATGTTATCGTTCTTGTCGTGGGCAGGAGTAACCTTCAGACAGCCTGTACCAAATTCGATGTCCACATAGCGGTCTTCGATGACAGGGATAACACGGTTCACTAAGGGTACGATAACCTTCTTGCCCTTCAGCCACTGGTTCTTGGGGTCTTTAGGGTTGATGCACATGGCCGTGTCGCCCATGATGGTCTCGGGACGGGTAGTAGCCACGACAGCGTAGTAGCCGTGCTCGTCCTTGTGGATGACGTTGCCTTCTGCCGTTGCTATAGAATCGCAACATACGGGACCGTCGACGTAGTATTTCAGGTGGTAGAGCTTCGACTGCTCCTCCTTGTAGACCACCTCTTCGTCGCTGAGGGCGGTGAGGGCCTTCGGGTCCCAGTTCACCATGCGTAGGCCGCGGTAGATGTAGCCTTTGCGATAAAGGTCGACGAAGACCTTGATGACACTTTCAGAGCGTTTCTCATCCATGGTGAAAGCGGTGCGGTCCCAGTCGCACGATGCACCCAGTCTACGCAGCTGCTTTAGGATGATGCCTCCGTGCTCGTCAGTCCAGTCCCATGCATGTTTCAGAAACTGCTCGCGTGTCAGGTCGTGCTTCTTGATGCCCTCGGCGGCCAGTTTCTTCACCACCTTGGCCTCTGTAGCGATGGAGGCATGGTCGGTGCCGGGCACCCAGCAGGCGTTCTTACCCTCCATACGGGCACGACGGACGAGAATGTCCTGAATGGTGTTGTTCAGCATGTGGCCCATGTGGAGCACACCCGTCACATTGGGCGGCGGAATGACGATTGTATAGGGCTCGCGGCCATCAGGCTTCGAGCTGAACAACTTGTTGTCTAACCAATACTGATACCATTTACCTTCGACCTCTTTGGGGTCGTATTTACTTGCAATTTCCATACCTATTTTATTATGCTTTTTCTTACGAGGTGCAAAGGTACAAAGAAAATATGATACGGCGAAATTTGAGGGAAGTGATAATAAGTTAATCGGTGTTAAAGAAAAACTAAGCAAAGTTGTCGTTTGCCGGGAGCAAGTGGCGTTTTTCCGAAAAGGAAGAAAGGAAAGACGAAAATTTGGTGGTTTCGAATTAATGTTGTACCTTTGCGTGAAAATTGAACATGTATGCATACACGCGAAGAACAAATGAAAGCTTTCGGACGTCTGCTTGACGTTCTTGACCAATTACGGGAAAAATGCCCTTGGGATATGAAGCAAACGAACGAGAGCCTGCGTCCAAATACGATAGAGGAGGTTTACGAGCTATGCGATGCTTTGGCCCGCGGCGATGAACACGACACGATGAAGGAGCTGGGCGACGTGATGATGCACCTTTGCTTCTACGCGAAAATCGCCTCAGAGAAAGAGCAGTTCGATGTCTATGACGTGCTGCGCCAGCAGGCTGACAAGCTCATTTTCCGCCATCCCCATATCTACCATCCTTCGCAGGTGGGCGAGGACGAACCGAAACCCCTTCCTTACGGTGAGGACCAAGAAGACCGCGAGTTCTCGCAGGCAAAGACCGCTGAGCAGGTGCTTCAGAACTGGGAGCAAATCAAACTGAAGGAGAAGGACGGCAACCGACGTGTTCTTTCGGGGGTACCGGCATCTTTGCCCAGTGTAATCAAGGCGTATCGTATTCAGGACAAAGCCCGCAACGTGGGCTTCGATTGGGAGAAGAAAGAGGACGTGTGGGACAAAGTGGACGAGGAACTGAGAGAGTTAAAAGTAGAGCTGTCGAAACCAATTCCTGAAGGGGCCAGCGACGACGAGAAACGTGCCATACGCGAAGCACAAGAAGGAGAGTTGGGCGACTATCTTTTTTCCCTGATCAATGCGGCCCGACTCTACAAGCTGAACCCTGACAATGCCCTCGAAAAGACCAATGCAAAATTCATCCGTCGCTTCACTTATATTGAAGAACACAGCATCCGAATAGGCAAGCCCCTGACCGAAATGACCCTTGAGGAAATGGATGCACTTTGGAATGAAGCAAAGCTGTATGAAAAATGTTAAATATATTTGTTTGTCAAGAAGATATGAATAAGTGTTTAAAGTTGTTCTTTATGCTTTTCGCAGGCGTAGTTATCGCCTCTTGTGGAGGACGGAAAGCCCCAGTTCCTTCCAATCAGGAAGAACTCGACAGGGAACTTGAATACCTGTATCGCGACTCTACCATCTACGGTATTTGTGGCGAGGAATCGGCAGCGAACACCCTCCATCTCATTACCGACAACGGAGAAAACCTGATGCTCAACACCTTTACTGCCACAGAAAACCACAATGTGTTCGGCCATTTCGACGATGGCGACCGAATAGCTGTCATTACCAACGAGAGCCGCACGGAGGCAGAGATTATCATCAACCTGAGCATGCTGATGGGCGACTGGGTGATGCCCAACCCGCTCGACGGTACGTCCTACATGGGTTTCAGTATCAAAGACGGCGGTATTGCCGAGAGCCTCAACCAATCGTCTATTATCTATAAGACTTGGCAACTGCAAAACGGTCGGCTGCAGATTGTCAGCGTGCGTGAAGGCGGAGGCGATTTCGAGGAGGAAGAAGTCTTTCAGTTCCTCAAGCTGACCGGCGACTCGCTAATTCTGCAAGGCAACGATGAAATCTACGAATACAGTCGTCCCGGAATGGCTGAGGATTACGACGACATCAACCTTGACGACGAGGAAGAAGATTTTGAGGATTTAGTTATCTGACATATACATATGGAGCCTTTTCGCGTACATATTTTAGGTTGTGGCAGTGCACTCCCCACATTGCGGCATTTCCCCACCATACAAGTGGTGGAGTGCCGTGGGAAATTTTTCATGGTCGATTGTGGAGAGGGGGCACAGTTGCAGATGCGCCGCTCCAGTGTCTCTTTCAACAAGCTTGGCCACATCTTCATTTCCCATCTTCACGGCGACCATTGCTTTGGGCTGATCGGTATGCTTAGTACCTTTGGCCTGTTGGGACGCACAGCCACGATGCACGTCTATGGCGAGCCGGGCTTGGGCGCTGTGATTGACTTCCAGATGAGTGCCTTCTGTCGTGATTTGGGCTACGAGGTGGAATTCCATCCGATTGACACCACTCGTCAGCAGGTTGTCTATGAAGACCGCTCGCTCACCGTAGAGACGATTCCGCTCAACCATCGTATGCCTTGTTGCGGCTTCCTGTTTCGAGAAAAGCCCCTGTTGCCCCATATCCGCCGCGACATGATTGATATGTACGGTATTCCTGTATCGCAGATCCTGAACATCAAGAATGGTAGCGACTACATCCTCGACGATGGAACCGTTGTTCCTAACGACCGCTTGGTCACACCGGCTGATGCTGTCCGCTCATACGCTTTTGTCAGCGATACCCGATACATGCCCCAGCTATCCGAGGTCTTGCGTGGTGTCTCAACCCTTTACCATGAGGCCACATACGACGAAGAGAATATTGAAAAGGCCGAGAAATACTGTCACTCCACTGCCCGTCAGGCCGCCTTGGTGGCTCGCGATGCAGGGGTGGGCAAATTGCTTTTGGGACACTACAGCTCCCGCTATGAGGACGAGGGCGTGCTGTTGCGTCAGGCTCAGGAAGTGTTCCCCCAAAGTCATTTGACGAAGGAATTCGACGTGATAGATGTTTAATTGCACACATTAGTAAGAAAGAAATATATGACACTCATCATTGTTCTAATGCTTATTTTCGGCTATCTTCTCATAGCCACCGGCCATCTGACAGGGGTCAACAAAGCCGCCATTGCCATGTTCATCGGCACCATCGGATGGATTGTCTACGTGAGTTGGGGCACTGACTACGTCATGAAGCTTCACGCCGAAGAATATCTGACGTGGCTTAATGGCGAAAGTCCGACAAGCGACAACGTGAAGAGATACATCTACGACGACATCTTTCTGAAGTATGTGGGCAAGGCCGCCGCTATCGTGATGTTCTTGGTGGCCACGATGAGCATTGTGGAGATCCTGAACAATAACGGGTGTTTCGACTTTATCACTGAGTGGATTCGCACACGCAACTCTAAACGCCTGCTATGGACCATCTCGTTTGCCACTTTTGTTGTGTCGGCCAATCTTGACAACCTGACCACGGCTACACTCATGTTGGTCATTATGCGCAGCATTGTCAACAACCGCCAGCAACGCATGCTTGTCGGCTCGTCGATTGTGCTTGCCGCCAATGCCGGAGGATGCTTCACGGTGATTGGCGACCCGATAGGGCTTGTCCTATGGGGCGATGGTGCCATCACGGCTTCGCAGTTCTCAGCTTATCTGGCTCTGCCGGCACTGATAGCCTGGATTGTCCCCACGATGCTGATTAACCGACAGCTTCCCAATCGCCTTGCCATCGAATGGGGGGCGGCTCCCTACAGAGGCGACGACACCCGACTGAACCGCTGGCAACGGGTTTTGATGCTCTTGGTGGGCATCGGTGGCCTATGGTTCATTCCCACCTTCCGCAACATCACTCAGCTTTCCCCCTTCCTTGGTGCCCTCTGCGTGCTTTCTGTGCTATGGGTGGTCAACGAGGCCTTCAACCGCAAATTGATGCAGGCCGACCAGATGGCCCAGCGACGCATACCGCGCGCCCTTCAGTATGGGGCTATTCAGCAGATGCTCTTCGTGATGGGCATCATGCTTGCCATGGGAGTGCTTACGGAGTCGGGCGTGCTGGGCGATATTGCCGACTGGATTATTCACTTCCTCGGTGGCAATGTGTGGATTATGGGCTTTCTCTCGGGCTTACTCTCGTCCATCGTCGATACGTTTACCGTGGCCATCACCAACGTGTCGTTCTTCTCTGTCAACGTCGGTCATTTCAGTCAGAACGGCATCTATTGGATGCTCATCGCATTCTGCACGGCCATTGGCGGCACACTGTTGCCCGTCGGTTCTACGAGTGGATTGGCACTGATGCACACCGAGCGTATGCACATCGTCTGGTATCTCCGTCATCTCACACCCAAGGTGCTGCTCGGTTTCGTCCTCGGCCTTGTGGTGCTGTACTTGGAAACGATGGTGTTTTAGCATCTTCCGAACTGTCTTCTCCCTATTTTTAGGTATTATTTGATAATACGGGTGTCATGATAAGCCGTTATTCATATATTTTTTATAATTTTGCACACAAAAGGGCATAATCATGAAACTTTCGGAGTTGAAGACGGGTGAGCGTGGCATCATCGTGAAGGTACACGGCCATGGTGGATTCCGCAAGCGCATCATTGAGATGGGCTTTGTGAAAGGCCATCAGGTAGATGTCTTGCTCAATGCGCCCCTTCACGACCCTGTGAAATACAAGGTGATGGGTTATGAGGTGTCGCTCAGGCATCATGAAGCTGAAATGATTGAGGTGGTGACTCATCAGATGGTGTCAGAGGGAATGGCGGATGGTAGCATGACGAAGCTTTCTGAAAGGGGAGCCATTCACGAAGCCCTCCGTCAGCGCCGCACCATCAATGTGGCTCTCATCGGCAATCCCAATTGTGGAAAAACCTCGCTCTTCAACTTTGCCAGTGGCGCCCATGGCCACGTGGGCAACTATTCGGGTGTCACCGTCGATGCTTCCGAAGCCCATGCCTCGTTCTTCGGCTATGAGTTCAATCTCATCGATCTCCCTGGCACCTATTCGCTTTCCTGCTATTCGCCTGAAGAACTCTATGTCAGGGATTATCTCACGGAGAAAATGCCCGATGTGGTCATCAATGTCATTGACTCCACCAACTTGGAGCGCAACCTCTATCTCACCACTCAGTTGGTCGATATGGATCTTCGGCTGGTGGGTGCCCTCAATATGTATGACGAGTTCGAGCGAAGGGGTGACAATGTCAATCTCGAAACCTTGGGAACCCTTCTGGGAATGCCTGTCATACCCACGTCGTTCAAGAGTGGCATGGGGGTGAAAGAGTTGTTCCGTGCCGTCATTCAGGTCTATGAGGGGGCAAACAAGATGGCCCGCCATCTGCACATCAACTATGGACATGAGATAGAGGGCGGTATCAGTCAGATTCAGAAATACCTGAAAGCCGACGAGCATATCCGCCAACGTTATTCCACCCGTTACCTTTCCATCAAACTTTTAGAGAACGACGACCATGTGGTGCAATACGTGAGGCGGCATTTCGCCGAAGAACAGCGTTCTGAAGACATGAAGCCGCTGCTGTCAGCCCGTGATGTCGCCGCCACCCGTGTGTTGGAAGAGACGGGCGACGATGCCGAGACAGCCATCATGGATGCTAAGTACGGTTTCATCAACGGTGCCTTGACAGAGGCCGAATACTTGACGGGAAACAAGAACGACACCTATCGCACCACGCACATCATCGATAACGTGCTTTCAAACAAGTATCTGGGTTTTCCGGTCTTCTTCTTCATCCTCTTTGTCATGTTCCAGACCACCTTCTCGTTGGGACAGTACCCGATGGATTGGATTGAAATGGCGGTGGCTTGGCTGGGCGAAGAGGTGGGGAACGCACTGCCCGACGGCCCTCTGCGTTCGCTCATTGTCGATGGTGCCATTGCCGGTGTCGGTTCGGTCATTGTGTTCATGCCCCAAATCCTGATTCTCTATTTCTTCATCTCGCTGATGGAAGATTCGGGGTATATGGCACGTGCCGCCTTCATCATGGACAAGCTGATGCACAAGATGGGGCTTCACGGGAAGTCGTTCATCCCACTCATCATGGGCTTCGGTTGCAATGTGCCTGCTGTTATGGCTACCCGGACGATTGAGAGCCGCCGCTCAAGATTGGTCACGATGATGATTCTGCCTTTCATGTCGTGCTCCGCGCGCCTACCTATATATATAATGATAGTAGGCACGTTCTTCTCCATGCAATACCGTTCGTGGGTGATGCTTTCGCTCTATGTCATTGGCATTCTCATGTCGGTAGTTATGAGCAAGGTATTCAGTGTCTTTGTCATCAAAGGTCAGGACACACCTTTCGTGATGGAGTTACCGCCTTATCGGTGGCCGACGGCAAAAGCTATTGGTCGTCATACGTGGGACAAGGGCAAGGAATACCTGAAAAAAATGGGTGGCATTATCCTTGTGGCTTCAGTTATTGTCTGGGCACTTGAATATTTCCCCCACAACGATGCGCTGACCCCGCAGCAGCAACAGGAGCAGAGCTATATAGGCCGTATGGGCAAGACCATCGAGCCGCTCTTCACTCCTCAGGGCTTCAACTGGAAGCTCGACGTGTCGCTTATTGCAGGGGTAGGGGCGAAGGAAATCGTTGCGTCGACCATGGGTGTGCTCTACAGTGGCGACGATTCGTTTGCCGATGACGATTCGTTCAGTGATGACAATGAGAAGTACCTCAATTTGCGTCAGCAGATGATCAGCGACGGTGTTACGCCGTTGGTTGCTTATTGCTATCTGCTCTTCGTCTTGCTCTATTTCCCCTGTATTGCCACCGTTGTGGCCATCAAGAATGAGACCGCCTCCTGGCGGTGGGCATTTGTGTCCGCCGGCTATACCACGGTGTTGGCTTGGATAGTTTCTGCGCTCTTCTATCAGGTCGGGGCTTTGCTGTTTTGATTCCCACTCTTGTCCCCGAACTTAAAAAAACTTCCTTTTTCTTTGGTGGAACGAAATAATTGCACTATTTTTGCATGCGAATTAATCAACAGCCTATTTACAATTATTTCTTTACATGGAAGAATCTTTAGAATCGAAAATCAATCGTTCCGATTATAAGATACTGATTGTCGACGATGTCGTGAGCAACGTGCTACTGCTGAAAATCTTGCTGACCAACGAGAAGTTTCAGGTATGCACGGCGAATTGCGGCAATATGTGCGTAGAGCAGGCCAAGGCCGAAAAGCCTGACTTGATCCTTCTTGATGTCATGATGCCCGATATCAGCGGATTCGATACGGCAGTCATTTTGAAGAAAGACCCTGAGACGGCCGATATTCCCATCATCTTCCTCACGGCACTCAACAATCCCAGTGACCTTGTGCGTGGTTTCCAAGTGGGAGCCAACGACTTTCTGACCAAACCCTTCAACAAGGAGGAACTCATTGTGCGAGTGATGCACCAGATTGTGCTGGTGGCCGCCAAGCGGCTGATTCAGAAACAGAATGAGGAGCTTCGTGCCACCATCAACAACCGCGACAAGATGTATTCCGTCATTGCCCACGATTTGCGGTCGCCAATGGCTTCCATCCGCATGGTGCTCAATTTGGTCGTCTCGGCTGTGTCGCGCGAGGCCGTCGGGCCTGAACTCTTCGATTTGCTCGACAAAGCCAATCGTGAGTCGGAAGAATGCCACGACTTGTTAGACAATCTTCTGAAGTGGACGAAGAGCCAGACGGGACGTTTGAATGTGATGTTGCAAGACCTCGATCTCAATGACATTGTGCCTGGAGTCGTTGAAATTTTCGATATGATTGCATTGACCAAGAACATCAAGCTCCAGTATCAGGGCACGTCGTCGCCCCTTCTCGTGAGAGCCGACAATGACATGCTGAAGACGGTTGTCCGCAATTTCCTTTCCAATGCCATCAAGTTCAGTCCTGAAAATTCCGTCATCGAGATCAAGATGGTTGCGGAAGGCGATTTTGCCAAAGTGAGCGTATGCGACCACGGTGTCGGCATCGCTCCCGAACGTTTGTCCACTATTTTTGCCAAGGGTGAGACCACTTACGGTACGGGAGGCGAGGAAGGATCGGGATTGGGCTTACAGCTTTGTGCGGATTTCTCACGCAAGATTGGAGGCGATGTCATGGTGGAATCCGTGCTGGGCGAGGGGTCGACGTTCAGTGTCTTAGTCCCTTTGAAAAAAGACTGAAAACGACAGCAGACAGATAATGAAGGCGAGAGTTAATTAATGTAAACAAACATTGATTTCTTTCGCCTTCTTTCTTTGATGTTCAGATTAATTCGTACCTTTGCAGTGAATTTTTATTCACCATGCGTTTCCGCTCCTTTGAAACGCGCTGTCCGACTTTCGTCAGTTCGTTTTGAGAGCAGAATCCCCTTATAAAAAATTTCAATCGAAACAGTAAAGTTTTAAGTTATACTATGTATACAAAAGAACAATTAGAACAGATGGAACCTGCCCAGCTGCTCACTATTGCGGCAGAGTTAGGTGTGGAAGTGTCTCAGGATGACGAACTGGAAAAGGTGGTTTATGCTATTTTGGATCAAGCCGCCATCGACAGTGCCTCAGGTAACGCTATCAAGCGTAAGCGCACCAGAATTGCCAAAAAAGATACTGATAAGGTCTACACTGTCAAAGGTAATGAGGGTGAGAACTACGACGTGATGAACCAAAAGGTAAAGTCGCCCGAACAGCCCTCCCTGTTTAGTGACGAACCGCAGCCACAACCCTCTGAAGAGGCAGCGGAGCCGAAGGAACCGTCGACCGACCCACTGGCATCGTTCCCCAAGCATCGTGGACGCAAGTCGAAGGCAGAGCTGGCAGCCATTGCTGCCGCCGAGGCTGCCATGAAGGAAAGTGAGGAACCCATGCAGGAAGAAATGGTTGACGATATTATCCCCGAAGCAGAGGGGGACAATGTTGAATTGACCGACGAAGAGGCCGACAACGAGATGTTGGCACAATTACAGGAAAGGATGTCCCAGTATCAGCAGGCGGCACCTCCCGTGGCGATCAATTACGAAGCAAATCCCGATGGCGTATGGGAAGGCGATCCCGGCGATGGCACGGATTTCATCCCCGTGGTCGATCTGCCTATTGAGGATCAGGCAGCCATTCCCACGCTCGACATCTTCGACCGTCCGGTCGTTCAGCATGCTGAGCCTGCATATCCGGCAACCACTGTTCCAGCATCGCCCATCCAGATGGGAGGCTACGATTTTGAGGATTTCATCACGGGCAACGGTGTTTTGGAGATTCTTCAGGATGGCTACGGCTTCTTGCGGTCGAGTGACTACAACTATCTCTCGTCGCCCGACGATATTTATGTGGCTCCCCAGCAGATTAAGAAATATGGTTTGAAGACGGGTGATGTGGTTGAATGCACCGTTCGTCCGCCGCACGATGGCGAGAAGTATTTTGCCATGTCGAATGTCAAGATGATTAACGGGCGTAATCCGGCAGAGGTGCGCGACCGCGTTTCCTTCGAGCATCTCACACCTCTCTTCCCCGAAGAGAAGTTCATGATTTGCGGCGATCCCTCCACTACGAATCCTTCCACCCGTATCGTCGACCTCTTCTCGCCGATAGGCAAGGGGCAGCGCGCACTCATCGTGGCCCAGCCAAAGACGGGTAAGACCATTCTGATGAAAGATATTGCCAATGCCATTGCCGCCAACCATCCTGAAGCTTACATCATGATGCTGCTGATTGACGAGCGCCCTGAGGAGGTGACCGACATGAGCCGCACGGTGAATGCCGAGGTCATTGCCTCTACGTTCGACGAGCCTGCCGACCGCCACGTGAAGATTGCCGGTATTGTGCTCGAGAAAGCCAAGCGCATGGTGGAGTGCGGTCACGATGTGGTGATTTTCCTCGATTCCATCACACGTTTGGCACGCGCCTACAACACCGTTTCGCCTGCCAGTGGAAAGGTGCTCACAGGTGGTGTCGATGCCAATGCCTTGCAGAAGCCGAAGCGTTTCTTCGGTGCTGCGCGTAAGATTGAGGGTGGCGGTTCGCTCACCATCATTGCCACGGCTCTTGTGGATACTGGTTCTAAGATGGATGAAGTGATCTTCGAGGAGTTCAAGGGTACAGGTAACTCTGAGATCCAGCTCTCGCGCTCGTTGTCTAACAAGCGTGTGTTCCCAGCTATCGATCTTGTGCAGTCGAGCACTCGTCGTGACGATCTGCTTCAGGATCCTACCACGCTCAACCGTATGTGGATTATTCGTAAGTTCATTGCCGAGATGAACCCCATCGAGGCCATGAATACCGTTCGCGACCGTCTTGTGCAGGCACGCAACAATGAGGAGTTCCTCATGTCAATGAACGGATAGGGTCATCATCACCCGATTCGTCCCTTATATGGAATGGATTTACAAAGTCGTCGAGTTTGTGTCACAAAGTCGACGACTTTGTCTTACAAACTCGACGACTTTGTAAAACCATTTGTGATGACTGGTTTTATCAATCGCAAAAAAACATGTTATGATTTGCGTAAGAAAGCCAACAAGCCTTTGCATCCCAACAGTACATCTTGCCACGTGGCTTCAAAATTTCCTGTGTACCAAGGGTCTGCCACTTCGCCGGGGCGGTTGGTGAAATCCATGAGCTGCACAATCTTTCCGTCAGGGTCGTCACCGCAGATGCGTTTCATGTTGCGGATGTTCCAATCGTCCATCCCCACGATGAGGTCGAACCGCTGATAGTCGCTTGCACACATTTGTCTGGCCGTTTTCCCCTTGCACGAAATGCCGTGTTCCGCCAGTTTTCGTTTGGCTGGCGGATAGACTTCGTTCCCGATTTCTTCTGTGGACGTGGCAGCCGACTCAATATAGAACTCATGTGAAAGGCCTGCTTTCTCGACAAGGTCTTTCATGACGAACTCGGCCATCGGACTCCTACAGATATTGCCGTGGCAGACAAAGAGTATTCTTTTCATTTCCTTATTTTGCAGTTGATGGATTCTTTTTCTTCTTGCGCATGAACAGATCGCCGATGCCATCAAAGTCTTTCTTGATGATGATGCCTATTCCTTGCGTGTTGAGCGACGACCTCGTGAAATAGCGGTCGTTTGTCTGGTTGTACATCTTCAGGGCAAGATTGCCGTTGGGTTGCAGCAGATACCTGATGTCGAAGTCGCCAATAAACGAAGGAGTCTCCTGTTTCGCATTGTCGCGGTAGCCGAACTGACCATTGATGAGCAGACGGTTGTTGAGCATACGGCCACTGATCAGACCTTCATATTCGGCATTGTGCCACCCTTCGTTACCTGTCGAGATGTTGGCACCGAAATTCCAGTCGTCGTTTTTGATGACTTGCGAGATCACCTCATTGATCTGTGTGGATAGTGTTCCTGAGAGGAACGATTGCATGGCCAACTGTGTCTGTCCGTACTCTTGCGTCTCGGCATTGTTCACGCCTTGCGTATAGAAACGGCCGATTCCCAACAGGTAGAGCACTTGCTGGTTCATCTCCTGTTCGCTGGTGATGACGGAGCGCACCATCTGCTTTTCCTCGCTGTTGACATTCGGCATGTCGAGGTCGAAATCCACGCGCGGAGCACCTGCCTGACCGGTGATGTTCATCAGGCAGTTCACTTTCACTGTGTTGTTTGTGAACGAGTTGCCGATGTTCAGGTCGGAAAGCGATACGCCATTGACGGTATAGACGGCTTGTAGTTGGAGGCTTGCGTCCATCGGGTTGCCGCTGAAGACAAGTTTGCCGCCTTCGTTGAACACAAAGTTCTTCTTGATGATGTTCTGAATCGTAATGCCATAGGTGCCATAGTCCACCGTGTAGGTGCCGAACATCTGGAATGCGCCTTTATTGTGATAGGAAGCTCTCAGTACACCCGATCCGTAGAGGGTGATGTAGTCGTTGGTCTTGGCATCCATCAGGAGTTTGACGGTGGCATCGGGATTCGCATTGATCAGGAAATTGATGTAGATGTCGGTAGGGATGCTTTCAGGCTCGTTCTTCGTGACATTGTTCTTATGTTCGTAAACAGGTGACCGCTTGCTTCTCCAAGTGATGAAGTTCTGGTCGCTCACAGCATCGGTGAGGGCGGCATTATAGGTGAAAACAGTCGATTTCAACGGTGTGCCTTCACAATTGATGACCACTTCGCCCGGTCGGCCATGCAAGTCGACCCGGCCTCTTGCTTCCACGGTTCCGCAAAACAGATCTGTGCCTAACTCCTTGAAATCGTATGCAAGAAACTTGTCGGTTTCCACATCGAGGTCGAACGTCATGTCCGAGAGGTTCTCATGGTGAATGCCCCCACTCAAGTAAGCCACGTCGCCATTGGCATCGTAGATGCTTGCCCTGTTGAGCAGAATGTCGTTGTGGATAAATCTCACTGTGTCGCCCTTGAGCGTATAGGTGGTGCCGAGGGGAGTGACTGAGGCTTGCCCGTCGACGACAAGTGTACCCAGCAGATCCATGGCTCCCAATGGTCCCACCAGCTGAATGTCGCCGTAGGCTTGGCCGCTAATGTCTTTGAGGAAGCTGTTAGTGTAGGTGTGTACGAAGTCAATGTGTGTGCCCTGGCCTTGGATGTTCAGTCCTATATTCTCATGCACGGGTGAGACAAAGCCTTTGATGATGGTCTTGGCATCAGGGCCATCGTCGGCAATGGCATCAATGTCTATCTGTTCCTTGTCAGTGTTCCATTGTGCTTTCGCGTGGAGCGTTCCCATGCGACCGCCTTCAAACATGAATCGGCTGACCTCAATGTCGGCTTTGGCATCCAACTTCTCAAAGAGCTGGGAGGCATAGGCACGTCCAGTGACGTATCCGGCAAATTCCACAGGGTGGAAGTTGAGCAGGTCGAGCACATAGCTGACATCAATTCCTTTCATGTCGACGAAGAGGGTGTCTTTGGAATCCTTGGAGGCAATGCCGTCGATGATCAGGTGCTGGTCGTTGTGTTCTATCGTGAAATGGTCTACGCGCAGGCAGTTGTCGGTATAGGTGATATGGTTGGGAAGAATGTTCCATTGGGTGTCGCCCAATGTCAGGTGTGACGACTGTGGGGAGACATGGACTTCAGGCTTTCCCTGCTTGTTGGTGTAGAGGTTGGCACGCATGTTGAGTTCGCCCTTCATGGCCTTCATTCCTTCGGTGTGGTTGTTAAA
Source organism: uncultured Prevotella sp. (assembly GCA_947302435.1). Taxonomy (GTDB): domain Bacteria; phylum Bacteroidota; class Bacteroidia; order Bacteroidales; family Bacteroidaceae; genus Prevotella. Next base: position 14,156 of record CAMYVQ010000040.1, read on the forward strand.
GTTGAAATTTGTGGAAATCAAACTGTTAGAAGCACTTGCTTGAAGTAAAAGATCCATCTTTGTATCATCGTCCATATATTTTGCAATATTGCCTTTGCAGACGATGGAATCACCGATGGTAGTCAGGTGCAGATTGGCGTTGCGATAGTAGCCTTCGTTATAATAGAAACCGGGCAGATTGCCGTCGAGGTTGATGGTGTGGGTAAGGTCGTTGAGGTTGCCTTTCAGACGAATGGGGGCGTCAAGGGTAATGGGAACCCCCAAGATTCTCTTCAGCCATTCGCTGCTCATGACGTAGATGTCGATGTTGAAATTGTTGTTTGTCTTTTCAGATACCTTGGGTAGTCCGGGCATGGTGGAGAGATGGGAACTGATGCAACTGACCACACTATTCGGCAGCGTGTTCCAGTCGAACTGGCCGATGAGGACTCCTTCGCCGATGTCGCCGGAGAACTTCAGAAAATGGTTGTCGCCCGCAAACCCCGTCTTGAGCAGCATCTTGTCGATACGGAAAAAGCCAGTGGAGTCGTTCATGACGAAGTCCTTGAGGGCAATGCTTCCCTCGGCATCGTTCAAGTTGCTTGCATGGATATCTGCATCCAAGGATGCGCTAAAGGCGGCATCGCCCCATTTGTCGGAAAGATGGAGGGCTTGAGGTTCGATGTTTTCAATGTCGCCGACAATGCGGAGAGCCATTTGCTTCTTTTCTTTCCGCCATTCCCCCTTCACGTTGGTGCGTAGATGGGGGTCTTCGATCTCGAATGAGCCTTGGATGTCTTCTGGACTGTATTTGCCGTTTAAATGGATGTTTTTATAGGAATAGCCGTTGTAGTCGAACTGCTCGACATCGCCATAGACGGCAATGGCCGACGGCGTGCCCTTCACCTCTACTGTCGTTGCCAAAAGTCCCAATTGGTCGTCGGCAAGGAGTTGCTTCAAATCGATGCCTTTCGTGTTGAGATAACCGGTAAACGTCTTGTCGGCTGCCATGTCGAAGTCCATGTTTAGTGAACCGATTCCCATTTCGATAAGGGCTTTGCTTTCAATGCTGCCATTGTCCTTGCCCTCGAAGGAGCCGGATAGTTGCAGTTTTCCGATGTTGGCTATTGGTTCAGGGATGGCCTCGAAATCGTTTGCTATATTGCGGATAAGGTTGTCAGCCGCAGAAAAGCGGTGTATTTCGGCGTGCCATCTCGGAGAAGGCTGATCCAATCCCGTCACCCATCCGTTAGCATACAGGGTCAGTTCTCTTCCTGTGGAACTGATTCTTAGGCGTGGCATGTTTATGGATTGTGCCGTGCCTTCCAACGTGGTGGAGAGGCTTACAATGTCAGGGTAGTTCTCTAATTCGGTCACCAATCTTTTTAAGTCACTCAATTTCATGTCGGCTTGAAGTCTGTTGAGCCGATAGCGAAGTGTTTCTTTGATGTGTTTGTCCTGATAGGTGGCTTGTATGGAGTCAACCGTCAGCATGGAGTGGGGGAGATGGAGGGCGAAGTCGCTTAGTAGCGCACCGTTTTTCCCGGCATTCAGAAAAAAGGCAAGATGGTTGATGCTCAATCCGCTTCTTTCGTTGAATGTCAGTCGCTTCACTTTAACACTCAGCGAGTCCTCGGTCAGCACTTTCAGGATGATGTGCGAACTGATGTTGTCAACCGTCAGGTGACGGGTGTTCAGTTGCTTGGTCTCGGGCACGTCGAGTTGGTGATAGCTCATGCTCGAATGCCTCACGATGAGCGAATTGATGCGGAGGTTGACGGGTGCTTGGCTGGTCGTGTCGTTCGAGGCCAAGGCATCGAGGATAAACTGTATGTTGGCAGGCGATTGCTCGTCGGGTTTTTCTATATTGACGTGAGCGCCGAAGAGCTGTGCCGACGAGATGACGATGCGCCCTTCGGCCAAGGGAAGCCATTGCAGTTTTGTGGAAAGCCGGCCGATGTGTATAGCCTCCTTCTGCTGTTGGTCAAGGATCGTTACACCATCGATGATGATGCGGTTAGGAAAGCTTAATTGCACCGATTCCACCGAGGCCTGTGTACCGAGTGTCTTACTGATGGCGTGCGACACTTTTCCTCCCAGCCATTCTTGAAAAGGAGGCAGGTATATAGCTGTCATCAACAACACGTACAGAGCCACCAGACTCCATATCGTTCCGCTCAGTATATGTTTAAGTACCTTCAATCTGTCAATCCGACTTGGCAAATGTATTTGCATCAGCCATTTAGGAATTGCAAAATTACGACAAAAACTTGGGATTGTGCTATTTTTCTGGAGAATTTGCTCATAATGTGGGCGTTTTTTATTAATTTTGCACGCGTTATATGGCAAACAATACAAAATTTTTAATTTTTACTATATGGCAAATGTGATTAAGTTGCGTAAAGGCTTGGACATTCGGCTTCAAGGACGCGCTGAGGAGACTAAGCTCCAACTGAAATCGAATGGCAGGTTTGCGCTGGTGCCTGATGATTTCGAGGGGGTTACTCCAAAAGTGGTAGTCAAGGAGGGCGACCATGTCAAGGCCGGGGACGCTTTGTTCGTGAACAAGCAGTTCCCAGAAGTGCGCTTCGCTTCACCCGTCAGCGGAAAGGTGACTGCCGTGGAGCGTGGCGAGCGCCGTAAGGTGCTTTGCATCAAGGTTGAGGCCGATGCTAAGCAAGAGTATGTTGATTTTGGCAAGAAAGATGTTGAAAAGCTGGACGGCAAGGCCGTGGTTGGCGCATTGCTTGAAGCTGGCTTGTTCGGTTACATCAATCAATTGCCTTACGCTGTCTCTACGAATCCTGAGACGATGCCAAAGGCAATTTTTGTCTCGGCTTTGAGAGACAAGCCCTTGGCATGCCGCTTTGAGTATGAGGTGAAAGGCCAGGAGCAGGATTTCGTGACAGGTTTGAAGGCTCTCTCGAAAATCGCCAAAACTTATTTAGGCGTAGGTATTCAGCCCGATCTCCTTGGAGAACTTCAGAAATCGAAAGCTGATGAATTTGTGTCGGTGACAGTCTTCGATGGTCCTTGCCCTGCTGGAAATGTAGGTGTGCAAGTGAACAACACGGATCCCATCAACAAGGGCGAAGTGGTGTGGACGATTGGCGACCCGACGGTAGTGCTCTTCATTGGCCGTCTGCTGAATACGGGTAAGGTGAACTTGACCCGCACGGTGGCTCTTTGCGGAAGTGAGATTCAGAAGCCGGCGCATGTCGACATGCTGGTGGGCGAAGAACTTTCCACACTCTTGAGCAACAGCTATGATGCCAGCCACCACGTGCGCATCATCAACGGCAACGTGCTCACGGGTCGTCAGACATCGAAGGACGGTTTCCTCGGTGCCTACTCGTCTGAGATTACCGTGATTCCCGAAGGCGACGATGCCGACGAAATGCTCGGATGGATTATGCCGCGCTTGAAGCAGTTCTCTGTAAACCGCAGCTATTTCTCTTGGCTGCAGAGTCCTTGGTTCTGTAATAAGAAAAAGGAGTATGTTGCAGATGCCCGTATCAAGGGTGGCAAGCGCCACATCATCATGAGTGGCGAGTATGACAAGGTGCTCCCCATGGACATCTATGGTGAATACCTTATCAAAGCGATTATCACGGGTGACATTGACCGTCAGGAACAGCTTGGCATCTATGAGGTTTCACCCGAAGACTTCGCTTTGGCAGAGTTCGTGGATAGCTCGAAGTTAGAGCTTCAACGCATTGTGCGCGAGGGACTTAATATATTACGTAAAGAAAATTCATAAACTATGAGCGCATTAAGAAATTATCTCAATAAGATAAAGCCGAACTTCGAGGAGGGTGGCAAACTGCATGCCTTCCGTTCGCTGTTCGACGGCTTCGAGACATTCCTCTACGTGCCCAATGACACGGCGAAGACGGGCGTACACATTCACGATGCCATCGACTCGAAGCGCATCATGAGTATGGTGGTCATTGCGTTGATGCCAGCCATGCTGTTCGGCATGTACAACGTGGGCTATCAGAACTATCTGGCCGCTGGAACACTGGCTTCGGCTTCGTTCTGCGACTTGTTCATCTTCGGATTCTTAGCCGTACTGCCCAAGATTCTTGTTTCTTACATCGTAGGTCTTGGCATCGAGTTTGCCTGGGCACAGTGGAAGGGCGAGGAGATTCAGGAGGGCTTCCTCGTATCGGGTATCCTCATTCCTTTGATTGTTCCCGTGAACTGCCCGCTGTGGATTCTGGCCATTGCCGTTGCCTTCGCCGTGATTATCGGTAAGGAGATTTTCGGTGGCACGGGTATGAACATCTTCAACCCCGCACTGCTCTGCCGTGCGTTCCTGTTCTTCGCTTACCCCACGAAGATGAGCGGTGATCAGGTGTGGGTGGCCAATGAGAGCATCTTCGGTTTCGGCAATACGCTGCCCGATGGTTTCACAATGGCTACTCCTCTTGGCGAGATTGGTCAGGGTGCCGATGTGACGGCTTCGCTGAACGATATGATTCTCGGTTTCATCCCCGGTTCTATCGGTGAGACCTCGGTCATTGCCATTGCCCTTGGTGCCGTGCTGCTCCTTTGGACGGGCATCGCATCGTGGAAGACCATGCTGAGCGTGTTTGTAGGCGGTGCTTTGACGGCATGCCTCTTCGAGAGCCTTGGTATGACTCCGATCACATGGTATGAGCACTTGGTGCTGGGTGGCTTCTGCTTCGGTGCCGTGTTCATGGCTACCGATCCTGTCACTTCCTGCCGTACCGAGTGTGGCAAGTGGATCTATGGCTTCATTATTGGTCTTATGGCAGTGGTGATTCGCGTGATGAACCCTGGTTATCCCGAAGGTATGATGCTGGCCATTCTGCTCATGAACATGTTTGCCCCGACCATCGACCACTTTGTCGTGGAGCGTAATATTTCGAAACGAATGAAGAGAGGAGGTACCAAATGAAACTGAACACAAACAGTAACTCGTACATTATTATATATAGTGCGATTCTCGTGGTCATTGTGGCTTTCCTGTTGGCTTTCGTCTATCAGGCACTGAAGCCCATGCAGGATGCCAATGTGGCACTTGATGTAAAGAAGCAGATTCTCTATTCGCTCAACATCCGTGGTTTGGACGGTGCAGAAGCCGAAGCCAAGTATGCCGAAGTGGTGAAGGAAGAGAAGGAAATAGAGGGACAGAAGGTCTACGAGTGTGTCATCGACGGACAGGATATTCTTGTTGCCAGCTTGAAGGGCATGGGTCTTTGGGGCGGCATCAGCGGCTATGTGTCCATCGACAACGAAGGTTTAGTATATGGTGCTTACTTCAACCATGAGAGCGAGACAGCCGGCTTGGGTGCCGAAATCAAGGACTCGCAGGCATGGCAGGAGAAGTTCATTGGCAAGAAAATCTTCGACGAGGAGGGGAATGTGGTGCTTTCTGTTGTGAAGAAAGTGGAAGACCCTGCTTCTCAGGTTGATTGTGTGACGGGTGCCACGCTGACTTCAAACGGTGTTGATGCCATGCTGAAAGATGGTTTGAAGAATATGAAAACTAATGTAAAGGAGGACTAAACAATGGCATTATTCAGTAAACAAAATAGAGAGGTCTTCACCAATCCGTTGAACCTCGACCACCCGATCCTTGGACAGGTATTGGGTATCTGCTCGGCACTCGCCGTCACCTCGCAGTTGAAGCCTGCCATCGTGATGGGTCTCGCTGTGACGGTCATCACCGCCTTTGCGAATGTGATCATCTCGATTATCCGCAACACCATCCCTAACCGCATCCGTATCGTGGTGCAGCTGGTGGTGGTGGCTGCTCTCGTGACCATCGTCTCTCAGATCCTGAAGGCTTTCGCCTACGACGTCAGCGTTCAGCTCTCTGTGTATGTCGGTCTGATCATCACCAACTGTATCCTGATGGGGCGCCTCGAGGCGTTCGCCATGCAGAACAAGCCCTGGCCTTCGTTCCTCGACGGTGTGGGCAACGGTCTTGGCTATGCCATGATCCTCGTCATTGTGGGTGCTGTTCGTGAATTCTTGGGACGCGGCTCTCTGCTGGGCTTCCAAATCATTCCCGATGCCTGCTACGACTGGGGTTACATCAACAATGGTATGATGACGATGCCTGCCATGGCCCTCATCCTCGTTGGTATTGTGATTTGGGTACATCGTGCTTACTTTTATAAGGAGAAGTAAATTATGGAACATGCAATAAGTCTATTCTTTCGGTCGATTTTTGTCGACAACATGATATTCGCCTTCTTCCTTGGCATGTGCTCGTATCTGGCCGTGTCGAAGACGGTGAAGACATCATTAGGCCTCGGTATGGCTGTGACCTTTGTGCTCACGGTGACCGTGCCTGTGAACTATCTCTTGCAGACAAAGGTATTAGGGCCTGGCTGTCTTGTTGAGGGCGTTGACCTCAGTTACCTGTCGTTCATCCTCTTCATCGGTGTCATTGCCGGTATGGTGCAGTTGGTGGAGATGACGGTTGAGAAGTATTCGCCTTCGCTCTATGCAGCCTTGGGTATCTTCCTTCCGCTGATTGCCGTAAACTGTGCCATCATGGGTGCTTCGCTCTTTATGCAGCAGCGCATCCTGATGGAGCCAACGAACACGCAGGCCATCACTTCTGTTTGGGATGCTGTCGTCTATGGCTTCGGCTCGGGCATTGGCTGGACATTGGCCATTGTCTCTCTCGGTGCTATCCGTGAGAAGATGCAGTACTGCGACGTGCCCCGTCCGTTGCAAGGTTTGGGAATTACATTTATTGTGGTAGGCCTCATGGCAATGGCTATGATGTGCTTCAGTGGTCTTAACATTTAATGAAGGAATATGGCACAGTTTATAGCATATAGCATTGGAGTATTCCTCATCGTCATACTCCTTTTGGTTGTGATTCTGCTGGTGGCAAAGAAGTATCTTTCGCCCAGTGGTAATGTGAATATTGAGATTAACGGTCAGAACACCATCAACGTGCCTCAGGGTTCAAGTCTCATGGCCACGCTTAACGAGAACGGTATTTTCCTTCCTTCTGCCTGCGGTGGTAAAGCCTCATGCGGACAGTGCAAGGTTCAGGTTCTTGAAGGCGGCGGCGAGATTCTCGACTCCGAGCGTCCCCACTTCTCACGCAAGGAAATCAAGGCCGGTTGGCGTTTGGGTTGCCAGTGCAAGGTAAAGGGCGACCTGAAGATTCATGTCGACGAAAGCATCCTCGGTGTGAAGGAATACGAGTGTACTGTTATTTCGAACAAGAACGTGGCTACGTTCATCAAGGAGTTCAAGGTGCAGCTGCCCGCAGGTGCCCACATGGACTTCCTGCCTGGTTCGTATGCCCAGATCAAGATTCCTGCTTTCGACTGCATTGACTACGACAAGGATTTCGACAAGTCACTGATTGGTGCCGAGTATCTGCCTGCATGGGAGAAGTTTGGACTCTTCCCCCTGAAGTGTAAGAATCCCGAGCCTACCATCCGTGCCTATTCTATGGCCAACTATCCTGCCGAGGGTGACGTGTTTATGCTCACCGTACGTATTGCCACGCCTCCCTTCAAGCCCGATCGTAGCGGCTTCATGGAAGTGAATCCGGGTATCGCTTCGTCGTACATTTTCTCGCTGAAACCCGGCGATAAGGTCATCATGAGCGGCCCTTACGGTGATTTCCATCCTCACTTCGACTCGAAGAAGGAGATGATTTGGGTGGGCGGTGGTGCCGGCATGGCTCCGCTCCGCGCACAGATTATGCACATGACGAAGACCCTGCATACGACCGACCGTGAGATGCACTACTTCTACGGAGCACGTGCGCTGAACGAGGTCTTCTATCTTGACGACTTCCTCAGCATCGAGAAGGAGTTCCCCAACTTCCACTTCCATCTCGCCCTCGACCGTCCCGATCCCGCTGCCGATGCAGCTGGCGTGAAGTACACACCGGGCTTCGTCCATCAGGTGATGCTGAACACCTATTTGAAAGATCATGAGGCTCCCGAGGACATCGAGTACTACATGTGCGGCCCTGGCCCCATGTCGAAGGCTGTGGTGTCCATGCTCGACTCCCTCGGTGTCGATCCTGAGTCAATCATGTACGATAACTTCGGAGGATAAGCATTTTTCTCCTTACGTATAAGGAGCATACGACTGAGTGGGCGAAAATAGCGAATGAATTATTTGCATTTTCGCTCACTTCGTCGTATCTTTGCATCTCATTATGAATGAAAACCTGTTAGAACAACTAAACGACCGTCAGCGTGAGGCGGTTGAATATTGTGACGGAGCATCGCTTGTCATTGCTGGAGCCGGTTCAGGAAAGACACGTGTGCTCACCTATAAGATAGCCTTTCTGTTGCAGGAGAAAGGTCTCAAACCGTGGAATATCCTTGCCCTGACCTTTACCAACAAGGCCGCTCGCGAGATGAAAGAGCGCATCGGCCAGCTGGTGGGACAGGATGCGGCCCGTTATTTGCAGATGGGTACGTTCCATTCCGTTTTCGCTCGCATTCTCAGAAATGAAGCTGCACAAATTGGTTTTGCCTCGAATTTCACCATCTACGACCAGGCGGATGCACGCTCATTGGTGAAAAGCATCTGCAAGGAGATGGGGCTTGAAGAAAAAGACTACAAGCCCTCGGCGGTGGCCGACCGAATATCGATGGCCAAGAACCACTTGGTTCTTCCTCAGAATTTTGTCAGCAGTTCGCTTTTCAACCCCAAACAGCCGAAGGTGGCTGAGGTGTATTCGCGCTACACAGAGCGTTGCCGTCAGGCCAATGCCATGGATTTCGACGACCTGTTGGTGCAAACCTATCTGCTTTTCGAGCATCATGAGGAGGTTCGCCGCAAGTATGTGGAGAAGTTCCTCTACGTGCTTGTCGACGAGTACCAGGACACTAACCACACCCAGCAGAAGATTGTCTACCAGCTCACCCGTGAACGCCAGCGTGTCTGTGTGGTGGGCGACGATGCCCAGAGCATCTATAGTTTCCGGGGTGCTAACATCGACAATATCCTGAATTTCCAAAGTGCATACGACGACACGCGCCTCTTCAAGCTTGAACAAAACTACCGTTCCACCCAGCTCATCGTGCAGGCTGCCAACAGCTTGATTAAGAAAAACGAACGGCAGATTCCGAAAGATGTCTATAGCAAGAACGACGAGGGCGAAAGGCTGATGCTGAAACCTGCCTATAGCGACAAGGAAGAGGCCATGATTGTATGTAACGATATTGTGAGACTGAAGCGGTCAGAGCGAGGACAATATAGCGACTTTGCCATTCTCTACCGTACCAATTCGCAGAGCCGTTCGTTCGAGGAAC
>CAMYVQ010000041.1 GCA_947302435.1 uncultured Prevotella sp.
ATACCGTCTGGGCAAGCGGTGTGGCAGCTTCCTTCACGGCGGTCATGGTAGCGATAATCTGAGCAACATTGCCGCTCTCGATGGCTGCCAACGCGTTGTCAATGAGGGTTTCAGCATCTGTTGCACCGTATTTCACGGCATAGCCCTTCAGGTTCTGCAAGTGGGCAGGAGCCACGGCCTGTGCAGCGGTGATGATTCCCTGCATGGCAGCGGCCAGTTCCTGTGGGGTGACATCTTCCTTGGCAAGTGCAGCCTGAGCATCGGCGTATGCAGTGTTCAACGTCTCTTCGTTGAGAGCCGTGACGATGGCACCGAGGTTTGGCAGTACCTCGCCAAAGTAAGTCTTGATGGCAGCTTCCAATGTCTGGGCAGCCAGGGCCATTGACTCGGCAGTGGCACCCTCGGCGTTCAGGGCAGCCTGAGCTGCGGCAATAGCGTCAGCAAGTCCCTCAGGATTGATGTTGCTGGCGATAGCAATTGCTGTCTGCAGGGCTTCCCTGGCAACAACAAGAGCCTCGTTCATAAGGCTATAGCCGTACACGCCATAGAGATAGTCCATCTCGCTAGCAGTAGGCTTGATAAGGGCAAACTCAGCGTTGCCGTCGGCATTGATGATGTAGGCATGCTTAGTGCCAAAGCTGTATTTCTCAGTATAGGTAGCGTTCACAGTTTCGGCGGGAGCAAATGTTGCATCGACAACCACGATATTGCCGGCCTTGGCATCTTTGACAAGGAGCCATGAGTTGGCCGTATTACTGTTGATGTACCAGTTTCCGCTAGCACGGAATCCCCATGCGCCTTCGGTCTGGAAGAGAATATTTTCGTTCCATGAAGCCCCATCGAGCAGCAAGGTAGCGTAGATGCGCTCCGAGGCGGTGATAGTCTCTTCGCTGAAAGCATTTGCCGACCATCCCGTCGTGGCGGCTGCAGCACTGAAGAGTGAGCTCACTGACTCTGGGAACAGAGCCACGGCACGAGTTGCATCTGCTGATTTGGCGTAGCCCTCAGCCTCGGCATAGGCAGTAATGGTGGCATCGGCTGCCACGGTCAGTTCCTTGGAGCCTGTGAACGAGCCATTCTCCTCACCGTATGTATAATAAATCGTAGCAGTAGGAGCAAGCAGCAGTTTGCTCTGATCGGCAGAAATAGTCACAGTGCCATTGGCATTGCGCGCGATGGTAGGAGCGTTGAGCACAATCTCTGTACCAGCCTCAGCGGCGAAGGTCAGAACGTCAGACTCTGAATTACCTTTCACGGCCTTGAAGTAGACGTTGCCACTCTCACTGATGGTCACGCTAGCACCCTCAGTCCAATTCTCGCCGTCGGTGCTGTAGTAGAGTGTGGCACCCTCGGTGTCGCAGGTGGCGGTAATGGTTCGATTGATGCCATCCACCTTCGTGTAGGCAGCCAACGGGGTCTGAACGACTTCACCCTCTACATAATAAGACAGAGACAGTTCGTCGATGCCGATGGCACCTCCGCAGCAAGGCTCAATAATGAGAGATGTGGGATTGACATTGGTTTCCGACAGAACAACATCGGTCACGATGGCTGCGCCGGAATTAGAGTTGGTGATGGTCAGTTTTACACCATCACTGCTACCAGTGACAACGATGTGATGCCAGTAGGTGGTTGTATTCATTTGGTCACCGGTATTGGCTGTGAAACGTTTGGCTTTGTCGCAGCCAGGAACAGGTAATGTCTTGGTTCCATCTGACCCAGCGTAGGTAATAGTTACTGTGGTGTTCCAGTTGGAATTACCAGTAAGGTCAAAGAGGTTCGTGTCGCCTGACTTCAGCGTGGTATGGTCAGCCTTACTGTTACAGCCGCCTACGGCAGCCCATTCAAAAGAGAGCGTCCATGTCTCAGCACTCAAATCGGTGCTTCCCAGCGAGATAGTTGAAGCTGCTGGGTCGCCGTTGGTATTATTCCAGGCATTGAGGAACGCTGTGCTTGTAATGACCGATGTCCTCGTGTAGTCGAGAGAGACTCGGTTACCAACGGTCACAGCAGGCGAATTTGCATCGTCAAAACTGTATGACACCACAGTCTTGTCGCCAGCCCAAGCACTTCCACCAATCATAACCATAGCGGCTACGAGCAATGATAAAAGTTTTCTTTTAATCATAATCAAAATTGTTTAAATGGTTAATATGATGAATATACGATGCAAAGATACAATTTTTTTGCAAATAGTCCGCAATTTTTGAGGATATTTTTGCTGTTTGCGCACAAAAACTGTCCGTTATTTCAAGAAATCGCGAGCCTCCAAGCACTCTGACACTAAACTTTCCCCCGATATTCCGCAAATTAAGTGCAGAAATAATTATGAATTATGTCACCATTGAAGTCAAATGACCTACTCATTCAACATCAATGACAAGCTCATTTGACTTCAATGGTGACATGATTCATTATCAACGGTGGGAGGGCGGAAAAAAGACGTGAAAAAACAGCGCGCCGACAGGACTTTCAGGAAGCCTGCCGGCGCGTTGTTGGTGGTTGGACGACTCGGATTCGAACCGGGAATGACAGAACCAAAACCTGTAGTGTTACCATTACACCATCGTCCAATCGCTCAGTTAGCGGCTGCAAAGGTAATACAAAAAATCGAAATGCGGAAACTGAAAACTTGATTTTTTTTGCATTACAGGAAAAAAATTCATCTTCCGCCGCTCAGCCAATTCCATATCGGTGTGAGATAGCGCTTGGTGTCATGGCTCCTGTTTACTTCACGAAGACCTTTCTCGTTGTTCCGTCGGCCATGCGGATGATGTTCAGTCCGCGCTGCGGAGCCGTGAGTCGGCGGCCGTCGAGCGAGTAGCGGGTCTGCCGGCCATTGGCGGCGGTGTGCGGAGCGGTGACACCGAGGCTGGCGTTGAAGGCCTCGACAGGAGCCTTGACGCAGTTGACGATGGTGCCGTCGGCATCGACGAGCAGGGCGGCTGCGTACATGCAGTGCTTCTTCAGGGCGTTTCGCAGCGTGACACGTGTGGGCAGGCTCAGCGAGAAGCCGCTGGTGGCAGGCTCTTCGGCGGTGAGCTGGGGCAGGACGGCCTTGTTCTGGCTGGCGGTGTAGGAACTGCTGACGGCCACGTCGTTGAACTTCAGGCCGCTGATGCTCGACCTGCCCATGCTGCCGCCTGCGCCAAAGGGAGCCAGGTCGTCGGGCAGCTCGCTGCTACTGTAGTAGCTGGGATAGTAGTTCGACTGATTCCAGCCCGTGCCTGTGCCCTCGACACTGTCGGCCAGGAGCACGAACTCAATGTTGTAGTCGCTGTCGAAGAGCGCCTCGACGGTGGCAGTGGCATCGACCTTGGTGGAGTCGGCGTTCCAGTTGGCCTGCAGGCTGATGTCGGCCATGGCGGGGATGTCCATCTCCAGGCGGAAGTCGTCGATGATGTCATAGCCTTCGCCGTAGTAGGGGTCGATGATGAATTTGCGGTCCATCATGCACGAGGGTGCGCCGTTCATGCTGTGCTTGGCGTATGCGGTCTTGGCTATGTTCATGGCATCGCCCGACGCATTGCTGTATTGGTGGAGGGCAATGCCCACGAAGCGGTCGCCGAAGGTGTGGCGCATCTTCTCCATGCCCACGATGCCGCGCACGCACCAGCCGCAGGTGAGTCCGGTGTACTCTTCGATGCAGACGTTGCGGTCGATGAAGCGGTCGAGGGTGAAGAGTGCGTAGTGGGTGTATTGGGTGGGTGTCTCGTTCGGCTGTCCGTTCACCTTGGTGATGCGGACCTCATGCTCCCTGGCATTCTTGCCCTGCACGGGGTCGGAGGGGATGGTGACGGCGATCGTTGCCGAATGGAAGGCCGGGATGGGGGCAGGCAGGGTGTAGTGCTGCTCGGCACCGTGGTTGCCCTCGCTGTCGGCCAGGGTGTAGTCGATGTCGCTGATGGCAGCGGTGCCTTCGCTGGTGAGCGTGATGTTGGCGGTGGTGGTGGCACCGGTCTTCGCGTAATAGGTGGAGAGATCCATGGGCGAGGCGGCGTTCTGCATGAACGTGCCTTCCAGGAGCAGTTGCAGATAGAGGCGGCCGAACTGCTGGCCATACAGGTCTTGCCAATTGGGCACGCTCTTGTCGGCCTTGATGATGAGGCTGTTGTAGAGGTCGGACAGCCCGGTTGCCAGGCCAATGGGATAGGCATCGTCGGCCGATATGACTTGCGGTATGGTGAAGCTGTAGCCCACGTAGGCACCCTCGGCGGGGATGGCGATGGGGCTGTCGAGTGTCACCTCGACGATGCCGCCGGCACCGATGGCACTGCTGCTGACGGCCTGCTTGGTGAGGATGTGCGTGTCGGTGAGCGACGAAGGCAGTTGGCTGGCCACCCATACACAGATGTCGGTTGCGTTCTGGGAGAGGATGGCGAAGCGCAGGCCCTTGAGGGTCTTGTTGCGGGTCACGTTGTTGAGGCTGGTGAGGTAGATGGCGGCATGGTAGGTGTCGGCCGCTTGCACGCCCAGACTGCCGATTTTGTCGTCGGCAGTGGTGAATCCCCACCAGGAGGTCTGGCCGCTGTCGCCAGACGGCGCTTCGCCGATGGAATATTCAAAAGCGAGCTGCATTTTCTCGTCGGTGAGCATGTTCTTGACACCCTCGATGCGCAGCTGCCATTTGCCGTCGGCGCTGACATCCTCGGTAAGGGCCACATAGAGGGCCGTGCCGCCGCCAATCTCATAGAGGGAGGCCGCTGTCTCCTCCTGCGTGCCTTTGTTGACGAGGGTGGCCTTGGCATTCTCTGACAGTTCTACCATGTAGTTGTTGAACGTCACGGTGAAGGTGCTCAGGTTCACCACCTTGCCGGGGGCGGGGTTGACGGTGAAGTCGGCCATGCCGGCTACGCTGTACTTGAAGCTGAGGGGGTTGAGCACCGTACCGTTGAAAAGGAGGGCATTCTGGATGATCAGCTGATAGTTGCCCGGCGTGGTGATTTCCTGATGGAGGGTGACAATGACCTTGTCGGTTCCGTCGAGGCGGACAGTGCCATCGGTCACCGCATTGCCGTTCTCGGTCAGGGTGACGGAGGGGGTGTCGGCGAGGGTCACCGTCTGTCCGGCGGTGTTGAGGGTGAACTCCTTCAGGCTTTCCACTTTGCTCCTGTCGAGCGGCGTGATGCTGATGATTTCGTAGTCGAATTCCTGTCCGTTTGTACTCATGGCACACAACAATAGTAAGGTGAGTAAGGGTAGAATCTTTTTCATAAAGAGTTAGTTTGGTTTTTTAATGGGGGGGCAAAAATAGTCATTTCTATTTAATTCACCAAATAAAATACCTGAAAACTAACGGAAAGCGGTCGTTCCGCGAGTGGAACGACCGCTTTGGATGCAGTTTCGTGTCTTTTTCCGGCCGAAGCTGGGGTTTTCCGGATACTGCTTACTTCATGACCTTCTTGCCATTGATGATGTTGATACCCTTCTGGGCCTTGTTCAGGCGCACACCCTGCAGGTTGAAGATGACCACACTCTGCGCGGCAGCGACGTTGGTGATGCCAGTGGGAATCCCGGGCCAGATCTGTGTGCCGCTTGCAGCATCGGCATTGGGCAGCAGGGTGACCTGGGTGAAGGTGATGTCCTTGTCGGCCTTAATGGTGAAGTCGCCAGTGAGGAAGGCATCGTTCTCGATGACGAACATGGCCACGCCGTCCTCCATGATCTCTTCGTAAGTGAACTCGCCGGCCGTGATGGTCAGGGTTGCGCTTGCCTCGTCGGCAGCCTCAATCATGAATGCCTTGCCCTCGGTGTAGGAAGCATTGCCGGACAGCGTGAGGGTGGTTCCTTCAGCGGGCTGGGCCTGCTTGTCGACCACGAGTGTCAGCGTGTGGGCCTCGGTGTCGACCGTGAAGGTGAGGTTGTAGGTGCCTGCGGGATATTCGTTGGTTCCGAACACGAAGTCCTGATTGCCGCTGGCGGGGAGCTGGTAGCCCTCGTAGCTGCCGTTGGCAATGGCCTTGTACTCATACTTCTTGGCCTCGATCTGAACGCCCTCCAGGTAGAGAGTCCAGATGTTGGTCTCGTCGTTCTGCTGCATGGCGACAGCCTTCTCCAGATCCCATCCGCCGGTGAAGTCGCCGACGATGGCCATCGTCCTGATCTCGCTTGGATTCTCGATGGTGTAGTCGAAAATCAGCTCAACAGCCTCTTCGGTATCCATTCTCTTGGCACCCTCGATGTTCAGCTGCCACTCGCCATAAGCGGTAATCTCTTCGGTCAGTGCTACATAGAGAGCCGCACCACCACTGATTTCATAAACATCAGCAGCGATCTCGTCCTCAGTCACTCTGTTGAAGAGATAAGCGTTGGCATCCTCAGCAAGTTCAACCTTATAGTTGTTGAAGGTGATGGTGAATGTGCTCAGGCTCACCACCTTACCCTCGGCGGGATTGATGGTGAAGTCGGCCATGCCGGCGATGGTGTACTTGAAGCTCAGCGGATCGATTGCCGTGCCGTTGAAGAGGATGGCATTCTCAATGGCCAGCTGATAGTTGCCGGGAGCGGTGACATCCTGATCCAGCGATATAAGGGCGGAGCCGTCGGCATTGAGGGAGATGATGCCATGTGCCACTTCATCATTGTTGCCCGTGTTCACAAGAACAATGCTGGGCTGGTCGTTCACGGTCACAATCTGGGTGCCGAAGGTGAGGGTGAAGTTCTTCAGGCTCTCCACCTCGCTTCGGTCGGCAGGTGTAATGGCGATGGCTGTGTAGTCGAACGGCTCGACGGCAGCGGGCCAGATCTGTGTGCCCGTCGTGGCATCGGGATTCTCGAACAGAGAAACCTTCGTCAGGGTGATTTCCTTGTCGGCAAAGATGGTGAACGTGCCAGCGGTGAAGGCACTGCCCTCGATCTCGATCATGGCAATACCATCTTCCATGATGGCGGTCTGCGTTCTCTCGCCAGCCTTCACGGTGATGGTGGCGCTTCCGCTCTCAGCCTCGATAAAGAGGCACTTGCCGGCCACGTATGCTGCGTCGCCTGCCAGTGTCAGAAGCTCGAACAGTTCGGAAGCGGCCTGCTTCTGTGCCGTGACGGTCAGCGTGTGGGCAACAGTGCTGGCACGGAACACAAGGTCGTAAGTGCCCGTCTCGCTGATGAGTACCTGATAGTTGTCGCTATTGGGAAGTACATAGTCGGTCCAATTGCCGTTGGCAGTGGCCTTGCACTCGTAGGTTCCGGCCTCAAGCTCCACACCCGACAGGTTCAGATACCAGATACCGTCCTCGCCGGCAGTCATGGCAATACCCTCATCCCAGTTCATGCCAGGGAGTGTACCACGGATTTCCATGGAGTTGATCGTCACGGGATCCTGGGCATTGACTCCCACTGCGCATAGCAGCAGAGTCAGAAAAGATAGAATCTTCTTCATACGCTTTTTTTTGTTTAGTTAATAAATGAAGTTTAGTTTATAAAAAAATTAGTCAAACACTGGACGTATTTGTTATTTGTATGAGCTGACGACGACTTTCTTGCCGTTCTGTATGTAGAGGCCCTTTCGTGGCAGGCTGGTGCCGACGGGGCGGCCCTGTAGGTCGAAGATGCGGCCTCGGCTGGCGACAGAGCCGGCCTTCGGGCTGTTGACGGCAGCCATCGAGGCAGGGACGAAGGTGGCGTTGTAGATGTACTGCAAGGTGAGCAGGCCGGTCTTGTTGATGCCGATGCTGATGGCCGACGAAGGCGCGTCGAGCACGTGGGTCTCACGGTCGAAATGGAAGGAGACTTCGGGCAACAGCGTGCCGTCGTCGCCCTTGAAAGCCTGGAAGTAGAGGGGGAACTTGCCCATCTCCTCGTCGTCGTAGGTGCCTAAGAACTGGGGAGAGGCGAACACCACTTTCCCCTCGCCGGTCAGCGTGCCCGCGATATAGGCTTCGGGCAGTTGGGGCGATATGCCCTGGATGTAGACCGTGGAGCTGGCTTCGTGGAGTCCGGCCCATACGTTGGCCTCTTTCTGGATGAGTCTGCCGTTGTTGTTGGGTTCCTGATAGTCCATGAGGTAGTCGTCTGTCAGCAGGTCTTCAGGCTCGGCCACCGCTTGTTCGGGCTTGTCGGAGAGGGTCATGCCCATGTAGTAGATGATGTAGGCGATGTCGTCCTTTGCCGAACTGACAAAGGCATCGGTATAGGAGGTGTAGGTGCCGTTGCCGTCGTAGGTGAACACGATGTCGGTCACTACGGGCTCGCTGTTGTCGTCGGCCTTGGCTCCAACCATATAGAACATGTAGCCAAGATAGGAACCGAGCTGCTGGCCCGTGGGGAAGGTCACGGTGTTGCCGTCGCGACGGCCCTTGACCCAAGCCTTCGGCAAGAGGTCGGTGAAGCCCTGCAGCCATGCGTCGTCGCCGTCGAAGCCTAACTGCACCGTGCTCTCGTAGGCATCCCATTGCGCGCCGTCGTTGATGCCTGTCGTGACAATGAAGGTCTGCGTCTGAAGGTCTGCCGGCGGAGCGATGATCTCAATGTCGGTAGGCACGTAGACGGTCTCGTAGTCGCTGCCGTTGTTGTGCCACTCAAAGTCGAGGTAGCTGAAGGTGTCGCCGAAGCAGCGGTTCACACAGCCGAGCACATGCTGCTGGTCGGTGCCCTGAAGGGCGATGCTGCCGTCGTCGGCAATGGTGTAGACCATCTCGGTGACAGTCTGGTCGGCTACGTAGGTGTCTTGCTCTGCGTCGTAGTTCATGATCCACACCTGCACGGCCATGTCGAACGAACGGGTGTAGGCGGTGTACTGGCCTGTGGGCACGACAAACGACTTTCCGTCGGCACTGAGGGTGCCTTTTATCCATCCGTCGTAGTAGGATTCGGATACGGGCTGCTGGATGTAGACCGAGCCGTCGTCGGCAAAGACAATGTTGACGGTTCCCGTTTGTGTGTCGGTGACAATCTCGTGGCTGTCGTCCTCGTAGATCATTTCCTTCACAATGCTGCCGGTACGGGTATAGATGCGCAGTTCGCCCTCGGGCTGTTCTTCTATCAGCGTGAACCCTTCGGGAGCCTTCTGCTGCCCCATCATTGGTAATAATGACAACAATAGCAATGCAAGGGTAATGATATTCTTCATGTTATTGTTTGTGTTAGTAATAAAACAGTCTAATTCTGGTTGCAAATATAAAAAAAAATGATATACTGACAAAAAGAAACGGACTTTTTTTATCAGGAAGTCAAAAAATGGTAGGTTTTCGTAATATTATTCAGGAAAATGGGCGTTTTTCGCAAATGTTTGGCTTTTTTTTGACGGGTCAACAGAAAAAGGGTTGCACACGTTCGGTGCAACCCTTTACTGGTGTCCCCGGTTCGGGAGTCCGTGGAATTTTTGAACAGCCCGACGAGGGGGATTTCTTACTTCACGGTGATCAGGAAATAGTTCTTCTTGCCTTTCTGAACGAGCAGGTACTTGCCATCGATAAGGTCGTCGGCAGTCACGGCACGCTGCTGGTCGGCGAGCTTCTCCTTGTTCAGCGACACGCCGCC
This sequence comes from uncultured Prevotella sp., assembly GCA_947302435.1. Taxonomy (GTDB): domain Bacteria; phylum Bacteroidota; class Bacteroidia; order Bacteroidales; family Bacteroidaceae; genus Prevotella. The sequence goes on from CAMYVQ010000041.1 coordinate 9,475, forward strand.
GCCCTGCACCATTTTGCGCATGTCGCCCTTCGAGGGGAACACGGGGGCGGCTGAGGTGAACAGCTCGATGGCGGGTTGGCCTAACAGGTCTTTCGCGATTTCGTATTTCTCCACTCCGTCGAACACATCCAGGAAGGTCTGCTCGTCGAGCTTCTCAAGGGCTTCCTTCGTGGCCTTGCCAAAGAGGATGTTCGAGGCTTCGATGGCCATGTCGAGGTCTTCCTGTGAGTGAACCATCACCGTCACCTCCTGGGCCAGACGCTTCTGCAACACGCGGCGACCGGGATCCTGACGGTGTTCTTCGATAAGGGCGTCGATGGTCTCCTTGTCGAGCGAGGTGAAGATCTTGATGTAACGCTCGGCATCCTCGTCGCTCACGTTCAGCCAGAACTGGTAGAAGCGGTAGGGCGTGGTGCGCTTCGGGTCGAGCCAGATGTTGCCGCTCTCGGTCTTGCCGAATTTCTTGCCGTCGCTCTTCGTGATGAGCGGACAGGTGAGGGCGAAGGTCTCCACGTCGTTGCCTAAAGTGCGACGGATCAGCTCCGTGCCAGTGGTCATGTTGCCCCACTGGTCGTTGCCGCCTAACTGCAACTTCACACCCTTGTGCTGGTAGAGGTAGAGGAAGTCGTAGCCCTGCAACAGCTGGTAGGTGAACTCAGTGAACGACAGGCCGTCGCGAGCCGTACCGTTCAGTCGCTGCTGCACGCTGTCCTTGGCCATCATGTAGTTCACGGTGATGTGCTTGCCCACCTCACGGGCGAAGTCGAGGAAAGTGAAGTCCTTCATCCAGTCGTAGTTGTTCACCATCTCAGCGGCATTGGCTTCCTTGCTTTCAAAGTCGAGGAACTTGGCCACCTGGGCCTTGATGCACTCCTGGTTGTGGCGCAAGGTCTCGTCGTTCAGCAGGTTGCGCTCCTGGCTCTTGCCGCTGGGGTCGCCGATCATGCCCGTGGCTCCGCCGACGAGGATGATGGGCTTATGTCCGCAACGCTGCAGGTGGCGCAGCATCATGATGCCGCAGAGGTGTCCGATGTGCAGCGAGTCAGCCGTGGGGTCGGTGCCAAGGTAGGCGGTCACCATCTCTTTCTGCAACAGTTCTTCCGTTCCCGGCATGATTTGAGCCAGCATTCCGCGCCAGCGCAGTTCTTCTACAAAATTCTTTCTCATAGTCTACGAGCCCCCTGAGTCAGGGGGTTGGGGGTCTGAACACGAGTATCCCGATTTAGGGGTTGGGGGTCTGAACGTCCTTCGTGCCTATTCCCTATTAATTGTTAATACTTTGCATAAGAGAGTCTGTTCAGACCCCTAACTCCCCCTATTAAGGGGACTTAGTCTTGTCCAGACCCCCATCCCCCTGACATAGGGGGCTTTTTCAGCTTGCAAAAGTACAAAAAAATATGTATTTACTTACTTTTTTTCTGAAAAAAGCGGAAATTTCTTAGAACTGCTTATCCAAAAGAATAGTGTATTTCATTTTTTCTTTGTACTTTTGCAGCGAATTAATTCATCAATACCGCTATGACGATTGTAAGCACCAGAGATTTCCGCGCCAATCAGACCAAGTATTTAGGGATGGCCTTGCAGGGACACGACGTGATTCTGCGCTCGCGCCGTGGCAGCTTCCGTCTGATGCCTGTTGAAGAGGAAGAACCCAAGCGTGATGTGACGGCAGAGATTTGCCAGGGAATGAAAGATTGGAAAGAGTATTTGGAAACAGGAAAGTCGGATAAGTTTGTAACTTGGGAGAAGTTGATGGATGAGCTACGAGATTAAACCTACTAAGAACTTTCTTCGTGAAGCTAAAGCTCTCAAAAAGCGTTACCGCAGTCTTGAAATAGACCTTGAAAATTTTAGAAAGAGTCTTGAGGAGAATCTTTTTCAGGGTGCAGAACTGAGTCCTGGCATCCGCAAAATCCGTATGGCTATTACTTCGAAGGGACGTGGTAAGTCTGGCAGTGCCCGTGTGATCACTGCCAATGCTATTGTTGCCACTCATGTCTTAGATTCCAAGTCCGTTCGGATATTCAGCCTTGGTGGGCAGATGGAAATCTTCAAATAACGGCTATATTGTAGGGATGTGAGGAAATTGCTCATGGCACGGGGTCGTAGCCTGAACCGCCCCAGGGGTTGCAGCGGAGGATGCGCCAGACGGCAAGGGCCAGGCCTTTGAAGGGGCCGTGCTTCATGATGGCTTCACGGGCGTACTGGGAACAGGTGGGGGTGAAGCGGCAGGAGGCAGGCGTGAAGGGGGTGATGAATTGCTGGTAAAAGAGGATGGGTAGCAACAGGAGCCATTTCAGCAGCCAACAGAAATAATGCCAGAGGAGATGCAAAGGGTCAGGGATTTGGAGTGAAGGGATGGGAATCGCTGATTTGCCCGGCAATGCGCTTGAGCAGTCGCTTCATGCGTGAGGCGACGACGGACGAGGGGGCATGGCTGTCGGAAAGCCAGATGAAGGCGAGGTTGACCTGACAGCCGTCGGGGATGTGGTCGGTGAGCAGGGGGCGGTTCAGACGGTAGGCTTCGCGCAACTGCCGCTTCACGCGGTTGCGGTCGACGGCGTGCTTGAAGTGGCGCTTCGATACGCTAATCAGAATCCGGGCTTTCTGCGCAGGCAAAGTGTCAGTAGGTGCCTCTAAATAGACTGCCCGTAATGGGAAAGCGGCCAGCGAATGATTCTGGTCACTTGTAAATAGTTGGTCTATCAGCTTCTTGCTGACGATACGTTCAGATTTAGGGAGTGAAGAGTGAAGAGTGAAGAGTGAAGAATTTGCTACTGCATCATTTTCTTTTGATAACATCAGAGTGTCATCAACCCTGGCTTCATCGGCCTTTGTTGCAGTAGCAAATTCTTCACTCTTCACTCTTCACTCTTCACTTTTAGTCTTCCTGCATGAGCAGATAGTGCTGCAAAGCTCCCGTCATGGAAGGATACTTCTCTGTGGGGGCCTGTAGGTCGAGGCGCAGGCCGGCATCAGCCACAGCCTTGGCCGTGGTGGGGCCGAAGGTGCCGATGGCTATCTTGCCCTGCTCGAAGTTGGGGAAGTTCTTCGTCAGCGCCTCAATACCCGAAGGGCTGAAGAAGAGCAGCATGTCGTAATCGAATGTCTTGACCTCATCCTCGGTGAAATCGTTGCTCACAGTCCTGTACATCACACATTCCTTGTGGATAAGCTTCTTTGAGTCGAGCAACTGGGTCAGCGAGTCACTGTGAACATCGCTCATGGGCACAAGGTATTTCTCGCCCTTGTGCTTCACCATCGCGGGAATCAGGTCGTCGACCTTACCCGTGGTGCCGAAGAACACCTTGCGTTTGCGATATTGCACATATTTTTGGATATAGAGGGCGATGGTCTCGGTGACACAGAAGTATTTCATGTCCTCAGGAATGACGACACGCAGTTCCTTGGCCAAAGTGAAGAAATGGTCGATGGCATGACGCGACGTGAACACAATGGCCGTATAGTCGAGTATGCTTATTTTCTGTGTGCGAAATTCACGGGCGGTAATTCCTTCTACTTTGATGAACGGACGGAAAACCAATTCTACGCCGAAGCGCTCAGCAATGTCATAATATGGTGATTTCTCACTCGTAGGTTTCGGCTGTGAAACCAAAATCTTCTTTATCATCTTGCTCTTTTATCCTAAAAATTGAGTTTCAAACTATTGATCAATGTTAGCAAACCGCCTGCCAATCCAAGCATAGGGACGATTTCAAGGCTGCAAAAGTACAAAAAACTTTGCAGAAAATCACCGTTTTGCCTGAAAAAGATGCTCAAACATTTGTAAAATGTAAGGATTTTGGAGATTATTAGTATAAAAACGAAATAAAATAGTATATTTTGTAACGGGATGTTGAAGTAAACATTCAACAGGATGGCAGGGAAAATGAGAATGCTTCCCATGGATCGGATGAAGAGCAGTGTCTTCATCCATTGACGGTTGCGCTTGTGATCGAAGAAGATGTTGTTGACAAACATGTAGAGTATGGCCTTCAGAATGGAGTAGGCCAAAAAGACGGCAAAGAAGATTCCGATGAGGTACAGTTCGTTGTCGATGAAGAAGATGGTGTCAAAACTGTCGTTGATGTACTGGAAGGTGGTGATCGACAGCAATAGCGAAAACAGGGCTACCAGAAAAAACTGGAAACGCAGTTCGACCGATGTCTCGCTGATGTTTTCTGTGTCGTGGGGCTGGTAGAAGAAATTCTTCATCTGCCGCACAAAGAAGTTCTGCGACTGGGCAACGGATATGACGAGAACGGCGAAGCCCAAAAGTAGGAGCAGGGTTATGATGCTGTCGCTCCTGACAGAGTAGGGTATGGGGTCACCGGCTACGCCGTGCTGGTAGTTCGGGCATTCAGAATGGAATAGCGTATCGTTGGAGAAAAAATTCTCGCGGTAATACTGAGGTAAAGGAGAAGAAGACTCTCCTCCGACCCCATCCTGTGAAAGAGGGGGGTAGATAGAATCAAATAATAAAATACTGTCTGTATTCTCCATCCTGAAAAGTCTATCACCCCCCTCTTTCTATAGCCCAAACTCTTTCTTAATATCTTCGACGCGGTCGAGCTTCTCCCAGGTGAAGAGCTCCACGTCGATGGTCTTTGTCTCGTGGTAGTGGCTGGTGAAGGTCTTCTTCACCACTTCGGGCTTGCGGCCCATGTGGCCGTAGGCAGCCGTTTCGAGGTACATGGGCTGGCGCAGCTTCAGCGTGCGCTCAATGGCTTTCGGGCGCAGGTCGAACAGTTTTTCGATCTTCTTGGCTATCTCGCCGTCGCTCATCTGTACGTTCGAACGTCCGTAGGTGTTCACGTAGATGTTCATGGGTTGGGCCATACCGATGGCATAGCTCACCTGCACCAGCATCTCGTCGGCCACACCGGCAGCCACCATGTTCTTCGCAATGTGGCGTGCGGCGTATGCTGCCGAGCGGTCCACCTTCGACGAGTCTTTGCCCGAGAAGGCTCCGCCGCCGTGGGCACCCTTGCCTCCGTAAGTGTCGACAATGATCTTGCGGCCTGTGAGTCCTGTGTCGCCGTGAGGGCCGCCGATGACGAACTTGCCCGTGGGGTTCACGTAGTATTTGATGTCAAGACCGAAAAGGTCGAGCACGCGCTGCGAGTGAATCTGCTGTTTGACGCGCGGAATCAGGATATGGATCACGTCGTCCTTGATCTGGGCCAGCATGGCCTCGTCGTTGGCAAGGCCGAACTCGGTGTTGCCATTAGCGAGGAACTCGTCGTGCTGTGTGGAGACGACGATGGTGTCGATGCGTTCGGGCACACCCTGGTCGCTATACTGTACAGTGACCTGGCTCTTTGAGTCTGGGCGCAGGTAGGTCATCACCTTTCCCTCCTTGCGGATGTCGGCCAATGTGCGCATGATGAGGTGGGCAAGGTCGAGCGACACGGGCATCAGGCTCTCCGTCTCGTTGGTGGCATAGCCGAACATCATGCCCTGGTCGCCGGCACCTTGATTGAGTTCATCCTCACGGTCGACACCACGGTTGATGTCGGCGCTCTGCTCATGGATGGCGGTGAGAATGCCGCATGAGTTGCCGTCGAACTGATATTCGGCCTTGGTGTAGCCAATCTTCTTGATGGTTTTGCGGGCAATAGTCTGCAAGTCGATATACACTTCGCTGCGCACCTCGCCCATGATGACTACCTGACCGGTGGTGACAAACGACTCGCAGGCCACGCGGGCATGTTCGTCGTAGGCCAGAAACTGGTCGAGAATGGCATCACTTATCTGGTCGGCCACTTTGTCGGGATGGCCCTCCGAAACTGATTCTGAAGAGAAAAAATATGACATTTTTTAGAAAATAAAAGGGAATTAAAGGGGGAGCTAACTCCCCCCTAAATTATTATTCTTCTGGCAGCATGATGACTTCGGCGCGGTTGCCGGGCTTCAGGAACTCCTTCATGAAGGCGGCAATGCTTTCGGGAGTCTGTGCCTGAACGGTCTGCTTGAAGTCGGTGTGGGTGTCCACGCCGTAGTCGCGCAGGCGGCCGATCTGGCGGATCCAGTAGTTGTTGGTCTTGGCCTGGTCGTCAATGTTCTTCAGCATGTACTCCTTCACCTTGTCCAGCTTCTCGGCATCCACTGTGTTTGCCATGTTGTTCACCTCGTCGAGCATGATCTTCGTGGCCACGTCGCCCTTCTCGGGCTTCATGGGACAGTAGACGAGCACCTGACCGATGGTGCGGTAGTCGTCGCGCTGCATGCCGGCTTGGGCCATAACACTGTAGGCAGCCGAAGCCTCCTCGCGGATCTTCTCGGTATAGATCATGGTGAGAATCTGGCCTACCATGTCGGCACGGATGATGTTCTCGAGCGAGTAGTTCATCTGGTCGTTCATCCATGTCATCACGGCAATTGCCTTCGGTGTCTCCATCTTGCGCTTGAAGTTGTTGACCACCTCGCCCTTGAACATCTTCTCCACGTCCTTGCCCTTCTGCACTTTCTTTGCATCGCCGGGGAGCGAAGCCAGATACTGCTCGATGAGGGGACGGATGGCAGCCTCGTCGTAGTTGCCGATGATGGTGAAGGTGAAGGCGGCGGCATTGGCGGTCTGCTCCTTGGCCATTTGCAGCATGCGATCGTAGTCGACATTCTTCAGGTCGTCCATGGTGAGCGGAGCGAAACGCTTCTCATGGCAGGTGAGGGTGAGCATCAGCGAATCACTGAACACGGCCTCGGGCTGCAGCAGCTTGTTCTTCAGCATCAGCTCAGTGGTCTTCATCATGTTGTCATAAGACTCCTGATCCTTGTTGATCTTAGTGAAGTGCAGGTAGACGAGCTGCAACAAGGTCTCCACGTCGTTGGGGGTCGACGAGCCGGTGATGTTGGCGCGGTCGACACCAAGTGTCATGCTGGCCGATGCAATCTTGCCGGCCAGAGCCTTCTCTAATTCAGTGTGCGAGAAGTTGCCGAGTCCGCTGGCCTCGATGGCCTCGTCGAACATCTTGATGTTGGCAAAGTCCTGTTCGCCGTAGAGCGAGCTTCCGCCGAAGCCCTCAGAGGTGAGGATCACCTGGTCTTTCTTCAGGTCGGTCTGCTTCAGGATGACGGTGGCACCGTTCGAGAGGGTCAGCTCCTTGTAGTCGAACTTCTTGCCGGCCACTTCCTTCACAATCTTGCCGGCTGTGGGCAGCTGGGTGATGAGGGGCTCGTTCTTCACGTTGTCCACGTAGGCTTCGAGCTGCGTGGCACGGGCCTCGTCGACAGCCTGCTTCAGTGAAGCCTCGGTAGGATAGACAGCACCGTCCTTCTCCTGGTTCAGCGAGAGCACCACAAGGTTCGAGTCGGTCTTGCTGACGAACTCCTTCATCAGCTCGTTGACGGCATCGACGGGCATCATGGGCACCAACTGCTTCATCACCTGATAGTAGTCGTCGAGCGAGGGGATCGGCTCATTGTCGAGATAGTGGTTCACATACTCGCGGCAGAACTGGTTGTTGTAGCGCTTGTCCTTGTTGGAGAACATCTTGTCCAACTGGCTGGTGAAGTTCTGCTGGTAGCGCTTGTATTCGGTGGCAGTGAAGCCGAACTCAGCGGCGCGGCGTGCCTCGTTGAACACGGCCTTCAGGGCAGCCTCGCTTTGGGCCTCCTTCGGCAGAATGGTCAGTGAGAAGGCATCCTTCGTTTTCGAGAGCATGTACTGGTCGTAGTCAGCCGACCCTTGCAGATAGGGGCAGTCGGCCTTCTGGGCCAGTTCGCCCAAGCGGTCGTTGAGCATGCCGATGGCGGCATCCTTCAGGTAGTCGATGATGAGGTACTGCATGTTCGACTTGATCTCGTCGGGGATGGGGTCGCCCTTGAACATCATCATCATGATGCTGTACTGCATCTCCTTGTCCTTGTCGACCACGAAGATGGGCTCGGCATTGTCGGGTACGTCCTCGGCCACTACGGGAGCGGGGTTCTCGGGCATCTTGATGGGCGAGAAGAGATCCTTGATCTTCTGCTCCACCTTGTCCACGTCGAAGTCGCCCACGACGATGATGGCCTGGTTGTCGGGACGGTACCACTTCTCATAGTAGTCGCGCAGCACCTGCGGCTCGAAGTTGTCGATGATCTCCATCAGGCCGATGGGCATGCGGTGGCCGTACTTTGAGTTGGGATAGAGGCGGGGCAGGTCGCGCTCATACATTCGCATCGTGGGGCTGGTGCGCAAGCGCCACTCCTCATGAATCACGCCGCGCTCCTTCTGAATCTCCTCTGGTTCCAGAAGCAGACCGTCGGCCCAGTCGTGCAGGATGAGCAGACACGAGTCGATGATGCCCTCGCGTGTGGTGGGCACGTTCGAGATGTTGTAGACCGTCTGGTCGATGGAGGTGTAGGCGTTCAGGTCGCGTCCGAACTTCACGCCGATGGTCTCGCACCATTTCACGATGTCGTTGCCCTTGAAGTGCTCCGTGCCGTTGAAGCACATGTGCTCCAGGAAGTGGGCCAGACCGCGCTGGTCGTCGTTCTCCTGGATGGCACCCACGCGCTGTGCGATGTAGAACTCGGCGCGCTGTTCGGGCCATGCGTTGTGGCGGATGTAGTAGGTCAGTCCGTTGTCTAACTTGCCAATGCGAACATCGGGGTCAACGGGGATGGGTGGCATTTGCTGTGCCTTCAGTGTCGATGCACAGGTCAGCATCAGCACCATGACAGACAGAATAAATCTAATCTTCTTCATTTTTTTAATTGTTAAGTTTTAAAAAAAGCGTATTTGGGGTGCAAAGTTACGGAAAGTCGAGCGAAAAGCCAAATTTATTTGGTTTTTTCCGAATACAAAGGACTCGAAACCTGTTTCGCTTGGAAATTTCGTAAACAATTACAGATTATAGAACGTGGCCATGAAGTCGTGGCGGTAGTTCTTGCTGATGCGCAGTTCGGTGATGTGGTCGAGGGGTGGGCGCAGCTGGCACTGGCAGTCGAACACATGGCTGATGTGGTGGATGTTGACGATGTAGCCCTTGTGTATCTGCACGAAGTTGGGCGAGTAGGCCAGAATGATGTCGGCGGTGGTGCGGTGTCGCAGCTGGTGGCACTTGTCCTCGATGGTGATGACCTCCCAGATGCGGCGCTCGCTGTCGAAGCGGAAGAAGGCGATGTCGTCGAAGCGCAGTACGGTGTGCTCGTTCATGGCGTTCACCACCATGACGTGGGGCAATGCCGCGGTGCTGGCCGCACTGCTGATGGCCTGGCTGATGTTGCTCAACCGGTTCTCATAGTATCGTGTCATGATCTGTGCCAGTTCCTGACGGCTGGCCGGCTTCAGCATGTAGTCGAAAGCCTGTTGGCGCAGGGCCTGCAGCATGTATTTGTCGTAGCCGGTGTAGAAGACCACTTTCATTTCGGGCTTCACCTCCGGGCGTACCAAGGTGCAGAAGTCCAGTCCCGACATGGAAGGCATCTCCACGTCGAGAAACAACAGGTCGGGCTGTTTCTCAATGATTTCGTCGCGTGCCTTGACAGTGGCATCGGTGGCTGTGCCGATGATTTCCACGGAATAGTTCTCCAGCATCTTGCTGAGAAATGCGGTGGCCCCTCGGTCGTCGTCGACGATGAAAACTTTTACGAGGCGTTTGATTTCCATGTTAAAAAGTGTTTATTTCTGGGGGGGGGGTAAATTAAGCTTTTTTTTCTTTTGAGGATATAGTTGAAGTCGTCGGGCAGCATCAGCCAGGCACGGCAACCTTTATCGCCGTCGGGCCAGATGTAGTTTTCCAGGTCAGAGGCCATTTGTGTCTTTTTGTGAGCCTGACGGTTCTGTTCGTTCAGCAGCAAGATGGTCTGCCGCATGACGCGCAGGCCGGTCCGCTCTTTTACACGGTGGTCTTCGGGCAGTCCCACGCCGTTGTCCATGACCTCTATGAGGGTGGCACCGTCTTTCTTCGTCACCTTCACCCTCACGCGGCGCTGCTTTCCCGGCTGTGGCTCGCGGGCTTTCAGTCCGTGCTTGATGGCATTCTCCACCAAGATTTGTATGCACATGGAGGGCAGCACCACCTTGTCGGTGTCGAGTCCGTCGGGCAGGTCGATGTGCAGGCAGAAGTCGTCGCCCACGGAACGGCTCTCTATGTCGCAATAGAAGCGGATGAACTCCAGTTCTTCGGTGAGGGTGGTCTGCTCGATGTCGGTCAGCGCGATGCCCCGGTGCAGCAGTTGCACCAGCGAGTCGAGGTCGGTCTGCCGCCCCTCCATCTGCGCCATGATTTCAGCCGAGAGGGCGTTGCTGATGAAGTGGGGCGTGATGCGGTTGCGCACCGTCTCCATGCGCAGTTCGGCAATGCTGCCGCGCATCTCGGCGTCTTTCAGCCTGTGGTGGCGGTGAGTCAGGGCAATGATGACCATCAGCAGCACGACAACGATGACCGAGGCTATGAACAGGGAGATGGCCCAGCGGTAGGACAGCCGTGCCTCGTCTATCTCATTCTGCTTGTTGAGGATGTCTCTTTCGTGCTGATAGTGGACGAGTGCCTCTGAGAAGCGCATCCTTGTACTGATGTCGGTGATGCTGTCTTTTATGATGGCATATTCGCGCAGCGTTTTACCGTAGTTCAGCCACTGTTCGGTCTCTTTGTAGTATTGTATGAGGATCTTGTTGCGTAGCAGTTTCTGGTCGGGGATCATCCAGTCGGGGGTGGGATTCTCGTCGATCAGCCGCTGCGCCTCGTTGTAGCGGCGTTCACCGACGGCCAGTTCGATGCGCTGCGTGATGAGGTAGTACAGGGGCAGCATCTGTCGTTGCTGGGTGAAGAAGGGCTGCGTCTTGTCCAATAGTGCCATGGCCTGTTCCTTCTGCCCTAATTTGAGGTAGACATCACTGAGGTTGGCCTGCCCGAACATGCGTTCCCATACCATGGTGCTGTCGTTGGCCATGAGCGAGTCCAGCTCCAGGAAGCATTTCAGACTCTCGTCGTACTTCTCTTGCAGGTAGTAGTAGTTGCCCAGGTTGTTCAGGTATTGGAACAGCTCATAGCGGTCCATCTTGGGTCTCAGCTCCTTCGCCTGTTGCCACCACTCCTTGCTCTCGTTGAAGCCCCGCATCGAGCTGTAGGCCGATGCCAGGCCTATGATGATGGTGATGCGCGTGTCGTCGGCCATGCCGATAGAGTCGCCAAGATCCATGGCGTGGCGGAAGTGCCTGACCGTCTCGTCGTACCAGCCTTTCTGCTTGTAGGCATCGGCCAGGTTGGTGAGCACCATGAGGCGGTAGCCGTCCAGTCGCGGAATGTTGTTGACAATGTCGAGGGCTTGGTGATAGTAGGCGATGGCCGAGTCCATGCGTCCCACCATCTTTGCCTCGTAGACACCCCGCTGCATCTTGGTCTCCATCTTGAGCAGTTGGCGGACGGGTGTCGAAACGTCGTTCAGGCTGTTCAGGTAGCGGGTCAGCCGCCTGTTGGTGTCGACGAAGGAGTCTGCCTGCATGGTGGCAAAGTGGTATTTTGCTTCGAGCACCACGTACATATAGTAGTCGTCGCTGTCCTTGGCGTTGGCTTTCCCGTGGCCGATGATGCTGCGCGCCTGTGCCAGGTCGCCTTCCTTGAGTGCCTCTTCGCACTTACGGTAGTCCTTGGAGTGGGGATAGGGGATGGCCGGTGCCGCGTTGAAGGTCAACAGGGTGGCACGGTTGTGTTTCATGGTGGAGACAGAGAAAAAGCCAATGCCTACAGCCAGTGCAAGCAGCAGTACAGTGCAAATTATCTTGATTCGTGACAGATTCATCCTAATCTATATTTTTTTATTTGGGGTGATTTGTTTTTTTACGTTTCTTTTTTTCGGATGATGGTCAGTCCGTCGCGCAGGGGGAGGATGACCTTTTCCACCCGCTGGTCGTGGGCCACGTTGTCGTTGAACTTCACGATGCCCTGTGTCTGCTGGTCGTGGGCGTAGGCCGGGTCGGTCACGTGGCCGTCCCACAGGGTGTTGTCGGCCAGGATGAAGCCGCCGGGGCGCAGTATCGGGAGCACCGCCTCGTAGGTCTCCACGTAGGTGCGCTTGTTGCCGTCGATGAAGGCCATGTCGAACTCGATGCCCAAGTGTGGGGCTTCGGTGATGGCGTCGCCGATAATGAAGCGTATCTTGTCGGCCACCGCCGAGCCTTCTATCCACGGACGGGTGAAGTCCTCCTGCTCGTCGTTGATCTCGAAGGTGTAGACCATGCCGCCCTCTTCCAGTCCCTCTGCCATGCAGATGGCCGAGTAGCCGCTGAACGTGCCCACCTCGAGGATGTTCTTCGGCCGTATCATTTGCACCAGCATCTTCAGCAGCCGTCCCTGCAGGTGTCCGCTGGCCATCCTTCCGTGCAGCAGGTGTATGTTTGTCGCCCTCCACAGCCTGTAGAGATATTCAGGCTCCGGGTCGATGTGGGTTTCGATGTAGGCAGACTCTCCCCCAGCCCCTCCCTGTGAGGGAGGGGAGTAGGTAGTTTTATTCTTTGGATATAGTGAAGTATCCACACTCTTCATCCTCTTTTTATTAATATAGGGACTATTTACTCCCCTCCCTCACAGGGAGGGGCCGGGGGAGAGTCTCTAAGGGGCTAAAAAGCTTTCCACCGCCAGTCGGTAGCTGTCAAGACCGAAGCCGCAGATCACGCCGCGGCATACGGGCGAGAGATAACTGTGATGGCGGAACTCCTCTCGCGTGTGTACATTCGAGATATGCACCTCGATGACCGGCGACTTCAGCGAGCGGATGCAGTCGTGTAGGGCGATGCTCGTATGCGTATAGGCCCCGGCATTCAGCACGATGCCGTCGTAGACGGGTGTACACAGGAACCCCGCTTCCTGCAGCTTGTTGATCAGCTCGCCCTCCACGTTGCTCTGATAGTAGTCTATCTGCACGTCGCCATAGCGTTCGCGCAGACTTTTCAGATAGTCGTCGAAGGAGGTCTGTCCGTAGATTCCCGGTTCGCGCTGTCCCAAGAGGTTCAGGTTAGGCCCGTTGATGATGAGTATTTTCATTCGATGGAAAGTAGTTTTTTTCTTTAGGTTGACATAATTATGCGCAAAGATAGGAATATTTTTTCAATTTGTCATGCTCTTTTGTTTTTTCTTTTGTTGTTTTTTTGTTTTTCCTCCGTTTTGTTACCTTTTTTCATCTTTTTCTCGCTCTTTTTCACCCTCTTCCGCCATTGATATTGATTCATGTCGCAATCGATGTTGAATGACCTTGTCATTGAACATCAATTGCATGCTCATTGAACATCAATTGTGCGTTCATTGAACATCGATCTCAGTGTCATTTAACAACGGCTGCAATTTACACCCCGTTTTCCGTTAAAACTTGTCGTTTTTCCCGTATGGCTGCATTTTGTTTTACAAAAAAGTGTTACCTTTGCAGCTGAATGATTGTACTTCGTTTATAAAATCGTTTAACGCGAAATAGAAATATTACGATATGCTCAAACCCTACAAGATAGCCGACTACATCAGCGAGTACAAGCCCGAATGGGCCTGCACGATGCCCGACGGTTGCCCGCCGGAGGACGTGCTCGTGGCCGAGGCGCACCCCTTCTTCCGTCTCGCGCAAAAGGCCGATGCCTACACCGCCGACGACTTCAAGAGCTATGCCGAAGCCGACCCGCAGCACCAGTGGGGACAGATGCTCCCCCTTGCCGTCGGCCTCTCGCTTATCGAGGGCGAGGCGAAGGCCCGCCGCAACCTCAAACTTCCGATGTTCCGCCGCTATCAGGGCA
>CAMYVQ010000042.1 GCA_947302435.1 uncultured Prevotella sp.
CCGTTATGTTCGGCCATCAGGGTAAGTATCTCTGGGAGGTTCTCAAGTACATGGGCATCCCCGTATCTGAGATTGACTACAACTTCCCGAAGGGCGACTACTATCCCACGGAGAATCCTTTCGCCTAATCGAATAGGCTGAAACTTAAATCATATAAAACGAGACCCAAATGTTTGCGGGTCTCGTTTTTTCTTTGTACCTTTGCGCCCTGTTTATATATAAATAAGGTATATGTTTGAGAACTTATCGGAAAGACTGGAGAGGTCTTTCAAAATTCTGAAGGGTGAAGGTAAGATCACCGAAATTAATGTTGCTGAGACTTTGAAAGACGTGCGCCGCGCCCTGCTCGACGCCGACGTGAACTATAAGGTGGCTAAGAACTTCACCGATACTGTGAAGCAGAAGGCACTGGGTATGAATGTGCTCACGGCCATCAAGCCCAGTCAGCTGATGGTGAAGATTGTACACGACGAGCTAACCGAACTGATGGGCGGAAAAGCCACTGAGCTGAAGCTGGAGGGACATCCCTCCATCATCCTGATGTCGGGTCTGCAAGGTTCAGGTAAGACAACCTTCACAGGCAAGCTGGCCAACATGTTGAAGACGCGCCAGCACAAGAAGCCGCTGTTGGTTGCTTGCGACGTGTATCGTCCTGCCGCTATTGAGCAGTTGAAGGTCGTTGGCCAAACCGTGGGCGTTGAGGTCTATACCGAGGAAGGCAACAAGAATGTTGTTGAAATTGCCCAAAACGCCATCCGTAAAGCCAAGCAGGAATCATACAACGTCGTCATCGTCGATACCGCTGGTCGTTTGGCCATCGATGAGCAGATGATGAAGGAAATCAAAAACCTGAAGGATGCCATCAACCCTGATGAAACCCTTTTCGTGGTCGACTCGATGACGGGTCAGGATGCCGTGAACACAGCCAAGGAGTTCAACGACCGTCTGGACTTCGACGGTGTGGTGCTTACCAAGCTCGACGGTGACACCCGTGGCGGTGCAGCCCTCAGTATCCGTACCGTGGTCACGAAGCCCATCAAGTTCGTGGGTACAGGCGAGAAGATGGATGCTATCGACGTGTTCCACCCCGAACGCATGGCTGACCGCATTCTCGGTATGGGCGACGTAGTTTCATTGGTGGAGCGTGCGCAGATGCAGTTCGACGAGGAGGAGGCCAAGAAGTTAGAGAAGAAGATCCGCAAGAACAAGTTCGACTTCGACGACTTCATGGGTCAGATCCAGCAGATCAAGAAGATGGGTAACATCAAGGACTTGGCATCGATGATTCCCGGTGTGGGCAAGGCCATCAAGGATATTGACATCGACGACAATGCCTTCAAGTCGATCGAGGCCATCATCCAGTCGATGACTCCGAAGGAGCGTGCCAATCCCGACATGATCAACCAGAGTCGTCGCCTGCGCATTGCCAAGGGTTCGGGCACCAAGCTCGAAGACGTGAACCGCCTCATGAAGCAGTTCGACCAGACCCGCAAGATGATGAGAATGGTCACTGGCATGGATCGCTCAAAAATGGCCCAAATGGCTGCCGCCATGAAGAACATGAAGCGGTAAAGTCTTTCTAATAATATAAACCGGAGATTATAGTATTATATGCAACTGATTGACGGAAAAGCTACGGCAGCGGCGATTAAGGCTGAGATTGCCGAAGAAGTGAAAAAGATTGTGGAGAACGGCGGCAAGCAGCCCCATCTGGCTGCAGTGCTGGTGGGCCACGACGGCGGAAGCGAGACATACGTGAAGAACAAGGTACTCGCATGCGAGGCCTGCGGCTTCAAGTCGACCCTCATCCGCTATGAGGCCGACGTGACCGAGGAAGAACTCCTGTCCTGTGTGGCGCGATTGAACAACGACGACGACGTCGACGGCTTCATCGTGCAACTGCCCCTCCCCAAGCATATCGACGAGCAGAAAATCATTGAGGCCATCGACTACCGCAAGGATGTGGACGGCTTCCACCCCATCAACGTGGGGCGTATGGCCATCGGACTGCCCTGCTTCATCTCGGCCACGCCCCTTGGCATTCTGACCCTTCTGCAACGCTACGGCATCGAGACCAGCGGCAAGAAATGTGTCATCCTGGGCCGAAGCAACATCGTAGGCAAGCCCATGGCCCAGCTCATGATGCAGAAACAATATGGCGATGCCACCGTGACCGTCTGCCATTCGCACTCGAAGACCCTGAAAGACGAATGCCGTCAGGCCGACATCATCATTGCAGCCATTGGTCGTCCCGACTTTGTGACTGCCGACATGGTGAAAGAGGGGGCTGTCATTATCGACGTAGGCACCACCCGCGTGCCCGATGCCTCGCGCAAGAGCGGTTTCCGCCTGAACGGTGACGTGAAGTTCGACGAGGTCAGTCCCAAGTGCTCTTTCATCACCCCCGTACCCGGTGGCGTAGGCCCCATGACCATCTGTTCGCTGATGCTGAATACGTTGAAGGCAGGTAAATCTCGCCCCCTAAGTTAGGGGGCTACAGGGGTCTGAACAAACGCAGACTTTAAGTCACATAAAAACGGGGTCGATTCGTTTGTTCAGACCCCCACCCCCCTAACTTAGGGGGCACAATGAACGCAGAAGAATACTACAAAAAAGGTAACGAATACCGCAAGACGGGCAACTTCCATGAAGCCATCAACTGCTACATCGAGGCTGCCCGTCTTGACCCTGACAGCCCTGCCGTAGAGGCCAAGAAGATGCTCGACGACATCATGGCATTCTATTGCAAAGACATGTACAACCCCTAAAAGCTAACCAGAACAATAATAGTAAGTAGCATTATGAAGACAAAAAAAAGTTTATTCCTTATCATCGCAACAACATTGGCAATGATTCAGCTTACATCCTGTCAGGAGAAGTCGCCTGAAAACCCGCTGCTCAGCGAGTGTACGCTACTCTACGGTGCGCCCGACTTCAGCAAGATCAAGGTTTCCGACTATCAGCCTGCCATCGAGGCAGCCATCGAGAACCAGCGCGAGAACATCCGTCTCATTGTGGAAAACCCCGACTCGGCCACGTTCGAGAACACCATTCTGGCCTACGAGGAGAGCGGAGCGCTACTGACCCGTATCGCCAACATCTTCTACGCCCTTGTCAGTGCCGACAAGACACCTGAGATTGCTGAAATAGAAAAGAACGTCACTCCTCTGCTCACCACACTCGAGAACGACATATCGTTCAACAAGCCCCTCTTTGAACGCATCAAGTATGTCTATGACCATGAGTACGACACGTTGCAGGGCGAAGAGAAGAAGCTTTTGGAAGAGACCTACAAGAAGTTCGTCCATTCGGGCGCACTGCTCTCCGACGAGCAGATGGCCCGCATGAAGGAAATCAACCTGCGCATCTCCGACTTGCAGACACAGTGGGGCGAGCAGCTTCCCAATGCCACCAATGCCGCCGCCGTTTGGGTGGACAGCAAGGACGAGCTGGCCGGACTCAGCGAAGCCGACATTGCCCAGTGTGCCAAGGATGCCGAAAGCAGAGGTGGAAAGGCTCCCTACTGTATCGTCATCGTGAACACCACCCAACAGGCCATTCTTGCCAGTCTCGACAACCGTGACCTGCGCCGCCGGGTCTACGAGGCTTCCATCCATCGTGCCGACGGTACGGGCGAGTTCAACACCTTCCCCATCGTCACCGAGATTGCCAAACTGCGTGCCGAGCAGGCCGAGATCATGGGCTATCCCAACTATGCCGCCTACTCGTTGGAGCGCACCATGGCCAAGACCCCTGAAAACGTCTACGCCTTCCTGAAAAACCTCATTGCCGCCTACACACCGAAAGCAGAGGCCGAGACAAAAGCCATCGAAGCATACGCCCGCAAGACCGAAGGAGCCGATTTCCAGCTTCAGCCCTACGACCGTTTCTACTATTCGGCCAAGATGAAGAAGGAACTCCTCGATATTTCCGACGATGAGGTTAAGCCCTATTTCAATATCGACAGCGTGCAGATCAACGGTGTGTTCTATGCCGCCAACCGTGTCTATGGACTCACCTTCAAGGAGCGCACCGACATTCCTGTCTATCATCCCGACATGAAGGTCTTCGAGGTCTTCGACAAGGACGGCCGCTCGATGGCCCTTTTCTATAGCGACATGTTCCGCCGACCCACGAAGCGTGGCGGGGCATGGATGAGCGAGTTTGCCAACCAGAGCCGTCAGCGCGGCCAGCAGCCCGTCATCTTCAACGTATGCAACAATGCCAAGGCTCCCGAAGGCCAGCCCTCACTGCTCACATGGGACGAGGTGACCACCCTGTTCCACGAGTTCGGACACGCCCTTCATGGCATGCTCTCCGATTGTCAGTACAACTCGTTGGCAGGCACCAACGTGGCCCGCGACTTTGTGGAAATGCCCTCCCAGTTCAACGAGTCGTTTGCCTCCATCCCCGAAATCTTCGACCACTATGCCAAGCATGCCGAGACCGGCGAGCCTATGCCTGCCGAACTGAAAGAGCGCATGCTGAAGAGCATCAACTTCCATTCGGCCTACGCCTTGGGCGAAAACCTTGCAGCCACCTGTCTCGACATGGCCTGGCATACGCTGCCCTCGAAGGACATCCCCACTGCCGAACAAGCCCGTGACTTCGAGAGCGAAGCCCTACGCCAGGTGGGATTGCTCAACGCACAGATACCTCCCCGTTATAGCACATCTTACTTTAATCATGTTTGGGGAAGCGGCTATGCAGCAGGCTATTACAGCTACCTTTGGACGGAAGTCTTAGCCGTCAACATTGCCGACTGCTTCGCCCGTCGTGGTGCCTTGAATCCCGAAGTTGGTCAAGACATGCGCGACAAGATTCTCAGCCGTGGCAACACGGGTGATCTCATGCAGATGTTCTCCGACTTCACCGGCATGTCCTCCCCCGATGCCTCCGCCCTATTGAAAGCCCGCGGACTGTAAGGCAATCCCCACCCCAATAATTGGCAGCAAAGGTGCAGACAATCAAGCACCTTTGCTGCCTTTATTATTACAGAATAAATCGGCGAAGTCAGTCTGTCCGATTGTTCATTAAAAACAGATTTACAAAGTCAACGAGTTTGTTTCACAAAGTCGACGACTTTGTAAAACGAAGTTATATGGAAAGTGAAGCGAGTAAACGAGTATCACGGGAGCTTGCTTGCAGCACCCTAAACAATTGTAGCAATATCCTCAGCGACTTTCTTGATTTGCCAATAAGTCTTCGGCGAAAGTTTTTTCATCATAACATCTTGCTTGAACGATAAAGAAGTTCCATGACAAAGCATGTTGCCGATATTTGCAACAAGGCGCACAATAAGTACATCCATGTCCTTTTATATGCATCTTAGGCTTTTGCTCAAATGTTTTTCCACAAGTTTTGCAGATAATCTTTACTGGAGTGCTACCGTTCTTGTATTCAGTTACCAAAGAATAGTCGTACTTGTCACCGTGCTTCTCTTTAGCCAATTGAAGGAACTTTTCAAGGGAGTGCCGCTTGTTTGCACCCAGTTTTTTCAGTCCACATTTAGGACAGCCTTGTTTTGCCCAGTAATGATTGATAGCAGCCTGTTCAAATGGCCCGTGCTCAGGACAGACAATCGTAATTTTGTCTGTTACTTTATTCCATCTTACTTGGGAATAATCGTATTTTTCACCATGAGCGGCATGCGCTTTCTTCATAAACTCCTCAAATGTTGTCAGAGGATGAGTCTTTATGATTGCGCATTTAGGACAACCTCGTCCCTGTAAATGACTATCTGGTCTCTGCTCAAACTCATGACCACATACTTTGCAGATGAACTTTGTAGGTGTTGAGCCGTTCACATATACTACTTGCGAATAATCATAACGACCTTCACCGTGCTTGGCAATAGCACGTTTAAGGTATTCCTTACTTTTACTGGCACCGATATCCTTCGTTTTGAAAAGAGAGTAAGTTGCCTAAACATAACAATTATGTTTTGTGCAAAGGTACAACAATTATTTGAAATGGAGTAAGTTTTCTCGAAAATATTTGTTTCTTTCGAATATTCTGTCTAATTTTGTAACCAAATTACAAAACAGAAGGAAATATTATCAGTTTTTGCTTATGATAAGAGAATTTGGGGTGGAGAACTATCTCTCGATAAAGGACAGGCAGACGGTCAACTTTGAGTCGAAGTCGAAGGATGACGACGACCTGCTGAGTATGGAGGTGGCACGGGGTGTAAGGCTCAACAAACTGGGCATTCTGTACGGTGCCAATGCTTCGGGAAAGTCGAATATGCTGTACGCCATGCAGACGGCGTTCTGCATCATGCGCTCTGCAAGAAGCGATGTCAGGAGGAGTGTTCCCACTTTTTTCAGCAAGCCGTTTGCGCTGACGGAAGACAAGCCGACGCGGCTGTACCTTTCTTTTTATAAGGACGACATCAGGTATGACTACTCGGTGGTTTACTACAAATACTACATTGAGCACGAGGAACTCTATTACTATCCGAGGAACTCGAAGGCGCTGTTCTATGAGCGCGACTTTGTTTCGGCTGACTCGCAGGCTGACATCAAGTTCGGTCAGAGCATCAACCTAAAGGCAAAAACCATTGCGTCCATCATAGAGAATACGCTGAACAACCATAGTGTATTGGCGACTTTCAGCAAGCAGATGTTTGCTGATGATGCAAAACCGCTGCGTGAATTGTATAACTGGGTAGCCGGGCATTTCCATCCTGTGAAGAACTTCGACAAGGAGCAAACGACGATTGTTGACATGATGAAGGATGCTTGTGAGGACGAGAAACGGAAGAGGTTCTACTTGCAGATGCTAAGCAAGGCAGACTTCAATATCGTGGATTTCAAATATGAGCGAATAGACAAGACGATAGTGAGCACTAATCGTCCGATTGAGAATGAGACAAACAGCAGAATTGCTTTTATCAACAATTCGGCATCGGGAAAGTTCGAGGTCATTGACATGTTCCAGTCGGACGGTACGATTTCTTATCTGTCGGACATCCGCTGGCTGTATGACATGCTAACGGGTGATCATATCTATCTGTTAGACGAGTTTGGCAGGGATTACCATTACGACCTGTTACTGTATTATCTGAATGTCTTTCTGTATAACAGCGAGAAGTCGCAGCTGATATTCACGTCGCAGGAACGGGAACTGTTATTGGAGGATTTGCTGAACACCCATCGAGACATAGTCTGGTTCGTGGAGAAGCCAGCAGATACGGCGGCATCCATCTTTACACGGGCCG
The DNA here is from genome assembly GCA_947302435.1 of uncultured Prevotella sp. Taxonomy (GTDB): domain Bacteria; phylum Bacteroidota; class Bacteroidia; order Bacteroidales; family Bacteroidaceae; genus Prevotella. The sequence continues at coordinate 7,223 of CAMYVQ010000042.1, forward strand.
ACCAATTCGGGCTGCACAAGAATTTGTCGCTCTACAACTCGTACAAGATAGGCCGGTTAGGGGCAAAGCCAGAATTGGGTTCACCTTATATAATGATGGATTGATATGGGCAGCAAACAGAAAAACACCATCACCGTCATTGGCGAGGGAATTACGGAGAAGCATTGGCTGCTATCGCTGAAGGATCCTTATCCATACTTCAGGAAAGTCGATTATGTGGAACTTGAACATGCCAACAATATGGCAGAGTTGGAGAAGGAAATTGAGAAAGCCACCAAAATGGGCTATGCGAAGGTATTCTGCATGATAGACATGGATAACAAGAAAGAAGGCATAGAACATGACAAGTACGTGGCACTGAAACGGAAATATGCAAAACCAATCGTCAATAAGCGAAAGGGCATCGATTGTGAAGTCAGGTTTTACGAAACCGACAGATGTACTGAGCAGTTCTTCCTCTATTACTTTTCGAATACTACCAAGCCATTCCAATCGTATGAGGATTTGGAAAAGGAGTTACACAGGTATTGCGAGTATGAGAAGAGAGCCCGTTTTTTCGCTCGGCATCCGCTGCATGATTATTTCAAGAGCAAGGGAGGTTGCTTAGATGATGCCATCAAGAATGCGAATGCATCAGTGGCAGCGCATGACAAAGGCGAACGCGACTATTCATACTCAGAGTTAGGAAAGATGATGGAGGATATTAAAAATGCCTTATAGAGTAATTTACATTTTACTCGGCCACACTGTAAATTTGCCCCTCAAAAGCAATCAAGAAGAAGAAACGACGATGCCATGAGAGATGAAAAAGTCTATCAGCCGGAGAGTGCGGACAGTCTGTATGCCGAACTGCAAGAGGCGTACAGGTTGCTGCCGGACTATGGGCGTGCCTATCAGGTACTGAACAGGGTCTTCCAGATTTGCCTGAACGAGAACACGAACTTTGCAGGCGTCAGGTTTGGGGGCACGTTTGCCAAGACCGACTATCTGCTGAAGGAGCACCGCGCACCTCGCCATTTGCAGCGCAGTGTGAACGATGCCCGTGTGCATCTTCGCAAATGGCGCGAGCTGACCGACGAGGAGCGGAAAGCATTCTTCAGCTACGACTTCAAGGCCGTGAGCCAGTTTGTCGGCTTGGTCTACCAGGTGCCTGTGCCCGGTGTCCTTGAGGCCGTTTTCCCTCAAGACCGCATCCGCGAGCAGGGCGAACTGAAGGTGGAGTGCCTGCGCATCATCGTGAACCGCTGGGACGATACCTATATCTATGCCAATGCCGATGCCGAGAACACCGGCGAGCTGAAGGTGTTCTATGGGGGAACGCACGAAGCGGCCACCTATCAGGAATGGGACTGGAGCTACCTGAAAGCACTGCTCAAGGAGGGGTGCCAACTGAACATTGTGCGGCCTCGCGAGAAAGACGGGGTGCTGTATCCCGAACTCATTGTCTGGGAACCGGACTATTTAGTGGACATCTCGTCGATAGCGGCCTGTTTCGAGGACTACGGTGTGTCGGCCCTGAACCATCTGTTGGCCAAGCTGAAGCCTGCGCCCACTACGCAGCCCGTCGTATTAGGCAACCTGGCCAGCCAGTTTCTCGACGAAAGCCTGTATCTGTACCCCAACGGGTACACGTACAAGGAGAGCGTGCAGAAATTCTTCAAGGACAATGCCGTCAGTCTGCTGACAGCCGGACTGGGCAGCGACTTCCATTCGCAGGCCCAACGTCAGAAGCTAATTATACAGGATGTGCTCGGAAAGAAACTGCCCGAGGTGCTTCCCGACGGTCGCTTCGATGCAGCTGAGGTGATGGTCGAACCGTCGTTCTTCTCAGAGATGCTGGGTTTGCAAGGGCGTATGGACTTCCTACAGTTGGACCAACGGGTGCTCATAGAGCAGAAGTCGGGCAAGGCCCGTTTCCCTGAGACCGACCCACCCATACAACAGGAGAAGCACTACGTGCAGTTGTTGCTCTACATGCTGCTCATCCGCTATAACTTCCGCAGCAAGTACGAGGAGAACAACCACAAGCTATTTGCCTTTCTGCTATATTCCAAATACAAGGGCGGTCTGCTGCCCTTAGGCTTTGCACCCAAGTTGGTTTTTGCCGCCATGAAAGTGCGCAATGAGATTGCAGCGGCCGAATACGGTTACAGCCGTGAGGGGCTTTCGGTGCTCACAAGCCTTACTGCCGACTACCTGAACGTGAACCATGTGAAGGGTGCGTTGTGGGAGCGTTTCCAGAAGCCGCAAATTGAGATGCTCCTACAGCCTGTCCGTGAGGCTTCGGAGCTGGAACGGGCCTATTACCTGCGCTTCCTACAGTTTTTGGAGACCGAGCACCTGATGGCCAAGGTGGGCAACCAGACCAAGGAGAATTCGGGCTTTGCCGACAAGTGGCACAGTTCGTTGGAGGACAAGCTATTGGCTGGCAATATCTATTACGATATGGATCTGATTACACCCGATGCCGAAGCCACGGGACGGGTGGGCAGCGTGGAACTGGCGTTCGGAGCGCAGCCGGATCTTGAGATTTCAAATTTCAGGACGGGCGACATCGTGATTTTCTACCCCTATAACGAGGGGGAGGAACCCGATGCACGACGCACGATGGTCTTCCGTGCCACGATAGAGCGTGTGGAGACCGACAAGATTGTATTAGCTCTCCGCAATGCCCAGACGGATGCTCATGTGTTCTGGTACGAAGGGCGCAGGAAATGGGCGGTGGAACACGACTTCTTTGACTCGTCGTTCGGCGCACTCTATAGGGGCATGCATGCCTTCCTCTCGGCACCCAAAAAGCGGCGCGACTTGATACTGCTGCAACGCAAGCCTGAAACGGACAAGCAGAGGACTCTGTGCGGCGATTATGGCGAGTTCAACGAACTGGCCCTGAAAGTCAAGCAGGCCAAAGACCTCTTCCTGATTATCGGTCCTCCAGGCACGGGCAAGACCTCATACGGTTTGTTGAACACGCTGAAGGAGGAACTGGCCTCATCGGAAGAACCTGTGCTGCTGCTTTCGTACACGAACCGTGCCGTCGACGAGATTTGCAGCAAACTGATAGAGAGCGGCATCGACTTCATCCGCATCGGAGGGCGGTTCGCCTGCGAAGAAGCCTGTCGCCCGTATTTGTTGGATGCCAAGGTGGAAACCTGTGAGAAGATGGATCAACTGAAGCAGGTCATCGTTTCCACCCGTGTTTTCGTGGGCACGACGACGGCTTTCAACTCACAGACGAACCTGTTCAAGCTGAAGCAGTTCGGCATGGCCATCATCGATGAAGCCTCGCAGATTCTCGAACCACACCTCATCGGACTACTCAGTGCCACCGACGCATACGGTGCCTGCGCCATCAGGAAAATGGTACTGATAGGCGACCACAAGCAATTGCCTGCCGTCGTCCAACAGACAGAGGAGGAGTCGGCTGTGAGCAGTCCCTTGCTTCAGGCCATTCATCTGACAAATTGCCGGTTGTCATTGTTTGAACGCCTCTTGAAGCAGTATCATGACAATCCCGACGTGACCTATATGCTCACCAAGCAAGGCCGCATGCACCACGACATTGCGCAGTTTCCCAATACGGCCTTCTATCAGGACAAGTTGTGCGAGGTGCCCCTTACACATCAGCATGCGCGACTTCCCAATACGGGCAAAGGAACCGACGGCATTGAAGACCTGCTACTGACGCGCCGCCTCTCGTTTGTGGCCGTCCCTGCCACCCAAGAGCGTGTTTCGGAAAAGGTGAACAGCAACGAGGCTAAAGCGATTGCCGCAACTGTGGAGCGCATCTACAAACTGAACGAAAGCCATTTCTCGCCCTTGCAGACAGTGGGCATCATCGTGCCTTATAGAAACCAGATAGCCGAAATACGCAAATGGATTGACAAGTACCAAATCCCTACCCTACGCGACATCACCATCGACACGGTGGAACGCTTTCAGGGCAGTCAGCGCGACTATATCATCTACGGCTTCACTATTCAGAGGCATTATCAACTGGCCTTCCTGACCAGCAATGTCTTTGAGGAAGACGGAAGCCTGATTGACCGCAAATTGAATGTGGCCATGACCCGTGCCCGAAAGCACCTGCTGCTCTTCGGCAATCCTGATCTGCTGGCTCACAACCTCACCTTCCGCCAACTGATGCTGCATGTCCGCAACACCCACGGCTATTTTGATGTACCCCTCGACCACTTCGTGGAAGGCAGGTTTGATGTTTCACTCATAAACGAATAAATAAAATTGACGATGGTTCGCGAAAAAGAGATTTACAAAGTAACATTGGTGGGGAGCGTGGGAAACGTGGTGCTGCTCATGTTCAAGTTTGTGGCAGGCATCCTGGGAAACAGTTCGGCAATGATTGCCGATGCGGTGCATTCGCTCTCCGACTTCATTACCGATGTGGTGGTGCTGGTGTTCGTGAAAATCAGTTCCATGCCTCAGGACGAGTCGCACGACTACGGACACGGGAAGTTCGAGACCATTGCCTCGTTCCTGATCGGACTGGCACTGATAGCGGCAGCCACAGGCATCGTGATTTCAGGGGGTGGAAAATTGTGGGCATGGATGGGAGGCGAGCAATTGGAGGCTCCCGGATGGCTGGCACTTTGGGCGGCTCTGCTATCCATATTGGTGAAAGAGGCTTTATATCAATATACGGCGGTGAAGGGGCGGCAGCTCGATTCGCCGGTAATGCTGGCCAATGCGTGGCATCATCGCAGTGATGCCCTCTCGTCGATAGGAGCTGCCATCGGTATCGGCGGTGCCATCTTGCTGGGACAACGGTGGACGGTGCTCGACCCGATAGCCTCCATCGTCGTCGGCCTGATGTTAGTGAAAGTGGCTGTGGAGTTGCTGAAGACGAGCATGGGCGAACTGACGGAATGCTCGCTGCCAGAAGAGACGGAACGCGAGATTGAGGAGATTGTAAAGTCGGTTGCCGATGTCTGCGAACCCCACAACCTGCGCACACGCCGCATCGGCAACCGTATTGCCATCGAGATGCATGTCAGGATGAACGGCAATGTGTCCCTAAGCGAGGCACACCACCGTGCATCGGCCATCGAAAGACTGTTGAAAGAACGCTTTGGACATAAAACTTTCATAACCATTCACATGGAACCTGTCAAAACATAGTTTTTCGACTATTTGTTTTGCCATTTCGGGAATAATGCTTAACTTTGCCAACCATTTCATATAAATGAGTTAACAAACAAATACGATTTATGGCAAAAATGAAAGGTGCTATCGTCATTGACACTACTCGCTGCAAGGGTTGTGTGCTTTGTGTGGAGGCTTGTCCGCAGAAAGTCATCGCCCCGGCAGGTAAGGTCAATGTACATGGTTATCCGTATGTGGAGGCCGTCAAGCAGGAAGCCTGCATCGGCTGTGCGTCGTGTGGCATTGTATGTCCCGACGGGTGTATCACGGTTTATCGTAAAAAGATTGAGGAGTAAGCGCTATGGCAGAAGAAAGAGAAGTCGTATTGATGAAAGGCAACGAGGCGATAGCCCGTGCCGCCATTCGTTGTGGCGTTGATGGATACTTTGGCTATCCTATCACTCCGCAGAGTGAAGTTATCGAGACGCTGGCTGAGCTGAAGCCTTGGGAAACCACTGGTATGCAGGTGGTTCAGGCTGAGAGCGAGCTGGCTTCTATTTATATGGTATATGGTGCTGCAGGAGCAGGCAAGAAGGCCATGACCTCGTCGTCGTCGCCTGGTGTCGCCCTGATGCAGGAGGGCATCACCTATATGGCTGGTGCCGAGCTGCCGGGTGTGTTTGTCAACGTGCAGCGCGGTGGTCCCGGATTAGGAACCATCCAGCCTTCACAGGGTGACTATTTCCAGGCTACACGTGGCGGTGGCAATGGCGACTATAACGTCATTGTGCTGGCTCCAGCCTCGGTACAGGAGATGGCCGACTTTGTAGACTTGGCTTTCGAGTTGGCGTTCAAGTACCGCAATCCAGCCATGATTCTTTCCGATGGTGTCATCGGTCAGATGATGGAGAAAGTGGTGCTGCCCCCGTTCAAGCCCCGTCGCACCGACGAAGAAGTGATTGCACAGTGTCCGTGGGCCTCTACGGGTAAGAAGAAGGGACAGACACGCCGTGTCATCACTTCTCTGGAACTGAAACCCGAGGCAATGGAAGCCCGCAATATTGCCCTGCAGGAGAAATACAAAACCATTAAGGAGAACGAGGTGCGTTTCGAGACACAGCAGTGCGACGATGCCGACTACCTGATTGTGGCTTTTGGCTCTGCCGCCCGTATCGCCGAGAAGGCTATTGAAATTGCCCGCGAAGAGGGTCTAAAGGTTGGTTTGTTCCGTCCCATCACCCTGTGGCCTTTCCCCGAAAAGGAGATTGCAGCCTTGGCAAAGACCAAGAAGGGCGTACTCGTAGCCGAGATCAATGCCGGACAGATGGTACAGGACGTTCGTCTGGCCATCAACGGAGCCGTACCTGTGGAGCAATTCGGTCGCTTAGGCGGCATCGTTCCAGAGCCCGAAGAGATTGTTGGCGCTTTACGGGAAAAGCTAATAAAAAACGAAAAGTGAATAGCGAAAAGTGAATAATTCTATGGAAGAGAACAAGATAATTTCACCAGAGAACGTCGTCTATAAGAAGCCAACGCTCCTGAACGATAACAACATGCACTACTGCCCCGGCTGTTCGCACGGTGTGGTACACAAGCTTGTAGCCGAAGTGATTGAGGAGATGGGCATGGAAGAGAAGGCCATTGGCGTAAGCCCCGTGGGTTGTGCCGTGTTTGCCTATAATTATATTGATATTGACTGGCAGGAGGCTGCCCATGGCCGTGCTCCCGCTATTGCCACGGGCATCAAGCGCTGCTGGCCCGACCGCCTGGTGTTCACCTATCAGGGTGACGGCGACTTGGCTTGTATCGGTACCTGCGAGACCATCCATGCCCTGAACCGTGGCGAGAACATCGTCATCATCTTCGTCAACAATGCCATCTACGGCATGACGGGCGGACAGATGGCTCCTACCACGCTGATTGGCCAGAAGACCTCGACCTGTCCTTACGGTCGTGATCCGCAGTTGCACGGCTATCCCTTGAAGATGGCTGACATCGCTGCTGGCTTGGAAGGCACCTGCTACGTGACCCGTCAGTCGGTGGAGTCGGTAGCCTCCATCCTCAAGGCCAAGAAGGCACTGAAAAAGGCTTTCCAAGCCTCAATGGACGGTAAGGGTTCATGCCTTGTAGAGTTCGTATCTACTTGTAACAGTGGATGGAAGCTCACTCCCTCTAAAGCAAATGAGTGGATGAAGGAGAACATGTTCCCCTTCTATCCGAAAGGAGACCTGAAGGATACTACTATTTGACTTGGCCCCCTAAGTAGGGGGATGGGGGTCTGAACAGGCGCAGATACCCCTCGAAGTAGAAATAACCAAAAAGGGTCTGATGTTCGCTTGTTCAGACCCCCAACCTCCTAACTTAGGGGGCTTAGAAACGATGAAGAAAGAAATAATCATTGCAGGATTTGGTGGTCAGGGTGTGCTCTCCATGGGCAAGATTCTGGCCTACTCAGGACTGATGGAAGATAAGGAAGTGACGTGGATGCCCGCCTACGGTCCTGAGCAGCGTGGCGGTACAGCCAACGTCACCGTGATTGTGAGCGACGACCGCATCTCTTCGCCCATCCTCAGCAAGTACGACATTGCGATTGTGCTCAACCAGCCTTCGTTGGAGAAGTTTGAGCCGAAGCTGAAGCCCGGTGGCATTCTGATCTACGACAGCTATGGCATCATCAATCCTCCCCAGCGCAAGGACATCACCATCTACAAGATTGATGCCATGGACAAGGCTGCTGAGATGAAGAACGGTAAAGTGTTCAACATGATTGTCTTAGGCGGTCTGCTCAAGGTGGCTCCCGTCGTCGGCTTCGGAGGCGTCGAGAAGGCACTGAAGAAGACTCTGCCCGAGCGCCATCACAACCTGATTCCACTGAACATGGAAGCTCTTGAAGTCGGTGGAACAATTATCGAAGAAGTAAAGGACTGAGCGCGTTCAGTCTGATTATCATAACATTGGGGGCGTACTGGTTCGATCGGGATACTCATCAATTAACTTGTGAAAACCGGGCAGTCTTCTCTTACCAATGGCGGGCCATTAACCAAGCATCCTATGCCGATGGATTACAAAGGTAGAGAGCACCCATAACCTGTGATAAAGGAGTTTTCATCACATCACCTTTACGTCCCCATTTTTTCCTCACGCATTATGTTTTCCGGTATTATCGAAGAATTTGCCACCGTAGTGGCCACCCGCAAGGACAGAGAGAACATTGACTTCTCCCTCACCTGTTCCTTTGTCGACGAACTCACCATCGACCAGAGTGTCGCCCATAATGGTGTCTGCCTGACCGTTGTCAGCATTGACTTGCAACAGAAAACATATATCGTCACAGCCATGAAGGAGACCCTCGACCGTTCGAACCTCGGTCTACTGAAGGTGGGCGACAAAGTGAACGTGGAACGTTCGATGCTCATGAACGGACGGCTCGACGGGCACATCGTGCAGGGACACGTCGACCAGACAGCACGTTGCATCGACATGCAGGATGCCGACGGTTCCACCTATTTCACGTTCCAATACGACTTTGACCCGGAAATGGCCCGTCACGGCTATTTCACTGTCGACAAGGGTTCGGTGACAGTCAACGGCGTTTCGCTTACCGTCTGCCGCCCCACACGCGACACCTTCCAAGTGGCTATTATCCCCTACACCTTTGAGCATACCAATTTCTGTGATATTCAGGTAGGCTCAGTGGTCAACATCGAATTTGACATCATCGGCAAGTATATTGCCCGCATGCAGCAACTATAGTTCCTGGGCATGAAGATACAGGAACTATCGACACTCTACGCCCGTCAGCCACAAGTAGCTGCCCTGTCGAAAGCATTGCAGCAGAAACGACAGCCGACGATTCTGCTTGATGGACTCCTGGCTTCGAGTGCTCCGTTGCTGTTTGCTTCTATAGCCAAGAAAACGCCTCGCACCATGCTCTTCGTGCTCAACGATGTTGAGGATGCAGGCTATTTCTACCACGACCTGACCCAGATATTGGGCGATGAAGAGTCGATACTTTTCTTTCCTTCCAGTTACAGGCGCGCCATCAAATATGCTCAGAAGGATGCTCCCAGCGAGATTCTCCGCACCGAAGTGTTGAGCCGTCTGAAATCTCCAGCCTCCTATCTCTATATTGTCACCCATCCCGAAGCCCTTGCTGAGATGGTGGTAACACGCAAGTTTCTCGACGACCGGACCATCACCCTGAAACAAGGGCAGAACATTCAGGTCGACGACATCACGCGACAGTTGCACGACTTCGGTTTTCGCGAAGTCGATTACGTCTATGAGCCAGGGCAGTTTGCCCTGCGTGGTAGCATTCTCGACGTTTTCTCCTTCAGCAACGAATACCCCTTCCGCATCGACTTCTTTGGAGACGACATCGACTCTATCCGTACCTTTGAGGTCGAAGACCAACTTTCGCGTGAGCGTTGTGAACGGGCGGACATTGTGCCCGAATTGTCGGCTGTTGAAGAGAAGGAGTCCCTGTTGCACTTCCTTCCGGAAGATGCCGTACTCGTGTTCCGCAATTACAATTATGCCCGCGAGATCATCGACCATACCTATGATGAAGGCTTCTCGGATCAGGCTCTGACCGAACGCCTTGAGACGACAACCGAGATGGAACGCAAGGAATTGGAGCGTGAGCTGCGGCGTGAGAGCCAAATTATTACGGGCAGCCAGTTCTTGACAGACAGCGAGCCGTTTACCCGCATCGAACTGAGAGGCGAAGCACGGGAAGAGACAAGCAAGAAATCGTCCGTAATCCATTTTCATACCAGCATGCAGCCTTTGTTCCACAAGAACTTTGAGCTGTTGGAGAAAACCTTTGAGGACTATCAGCTGAAAGGCTATCAAATCTATATTTTGGCTGACAGCCAGAAGCAACACGAACGATTGAAGGATATCTTGGAGAGTGGTTCTTCGGGTTGCAAGGAAATCTTCACTCCCGTCGACAAGACCCTTCACGAAGGATTTGCCGACGATGACCTGCGTGTCTGCTTCTTCACCGACCATCAGATTTTCGACCGTTTCCACAAGTACAACCTGAAGAGCGACAAGGCCCGTGGGGGTAAGGTGGCACTGACACTGAAGGAGATTCAGCAGTTCGAGATTGGCGATTACATAGTGCATGTCGACCATGGCATCGGCAAGTTCTGCGGACTGGTCAGGATGCCTTTGCAGAATGGCGGTTTTCAGGAGATGATCAAGATTCAGTACCAGCACGGCGATTCCATCTACGTGTCCATCCACTCCCTCTACAAAGTTTCCAAATACAAGGCACAGGACACGGGCGAACCGCCCCGCATGTCGTTCTTGGGTACGGGACAGTGGGAACGGCTGAAAGAGCGTACCAAGAAGCATATCAAGGACATTGCCCGCGACCTCATCCGACTCTACTCCAAACGTCGCACACAACGTGGTTTTGCCTTCAGCCATGACACCTACATGCAGCACGAACTCGAGGCCTCGTTCCTCTATGAGGACACGCCCGACCAACTGAAGGCCACACAAGACGTGAAGGCCGATATGGAGATGGCCCGTCCCATGGATCGTCTGGTCTGTGGCGATGTGGGCTTCGGCAAGACCGAGGTTGCCGTCCGCGCCGCCTTCAAGGCCGCTGTCGACGGCAAACAGGTGGCAGTCTTGGTACCCACCACAGTATTGGCCTATCAGCATTTCCGTACCTTCTCCAACCGACTAAAAGACATGCCTGTTCGGGTGGACTACCTGACTCGCGCCCGAACGGCCAAGCAGACGACCGCCCTGTTGAAAGACCTTGAAGCAGGCAAAATCGACATCCTGATTGGCACCCAGAAGCTCATTGGTAAATCGGTGAAATTCAAAGACTTGGGACTTCTCGTTATAGACGAGGAGCAGAAGTTCGGCGTATCGGCAAAAGAGAAGCTGCGCCAGATGAAAACGAATGTCGACACCCTCACAATGTCGGCCACGCCTATTCCGCGTACCTTGCAGTTCTCACTGCTCGGTGCCCGTGACCTGAGTGTCATACAGACACCGCCACCCAACCGTTATCCCATCCAGACGGAGATACACACTTTCTCGCCGGAGATTATCGTCGAGGCCATCAACTTCGAGATGTCGCGCAATGGTCAGGTCTATTTTGTCAACAACCGCATCAGCGAACTCGTCCATCTGGCCGAGATGATCAAGAAATATATTCCCGACTGCCGTATTGCCGTCGGTCACGGGCAGATGAAGCCCGAAGAATTGGAGAATATTGTGCTGGGCTTCTCCAATTACGACTACGACGTGCTGCTCTCAACAACCATCGTTGAGAACGGCATCGACATTCCCAATGCCAACACCATTATCATCAACGGTGCCCACAACTTCGGACTCTCTGACCTGCACCAGATGCGCGGACGTGTGGGACGTGGCAACCGCAAGGCTTTCTGTTACCTGCTGGCACCGCCCCTGTCGGCTCTGCCACAGGACTCCCGCCGCCGTTTGGAGGCACTTGAGAACTTCAGCGGCCTCGGCTCGGGCATCAACATTGCCATGCAGGACCTCGACATCCGAGGTGCCGGTAACCTGCTGGGTGCCGAACAGAGCGGCTTCATCAGCGATCTCGGTTACGAAACCTACCAAAAGATTCTCAATGAAGCTATGGCGGAATTGAGAAACGAAGAGGATACTCTCCCCCAGCCCCTCTCTGAGAGGGAAGGGGGTGGTCACTCTCAAAGGCAGCAACTATCTACTCCCCTCTCTCTCAGAGAGGGACTGGAGGAGAGTCTTCTCTTCGTCTCCGACTGCACCCTTGAGTCCGACCTCGAAATGTATTTCCCCGACCAGTATGTGCCCAGCGACTCAGAGCGCATGCTGCTCTATCGCGAGCTTGACAGTACACGCGACGACAAGGAACTGGATGCCTACCGCACGCGGTTAATAGACCGTTTCGGCCCCATCCCCCATGTGGCAGAAGAGCTGTTGCAGGTCGTCCCCCTGCGTCGCTACGGCAAGCAGTTGGGCTGTGAACAAATCATGCTGAAGCAGGGCCGCATGTTCCTCTTCTTCGTCACCAACCCCCAGAGTCCCTTCTATCAGAGTCCCGCCTTCGGCAGCATCCTCGACTACGTAGGCCAGCATCCCCGCCGTTGCAACTTCCGCGACCAGAACGGCAGGCGTTCCCTCGTCGTCACCGAAGTCCCCACCGTCGAAGAAGCCGTTAAAGTGTTGCAGCAGATGAAGCCATCACATTAGGCTTTACGGCTCCTATTAAATGGTTTCACAAAGTCGTCGAGTTTGTGTTACAAAGTCGACGAGTTTGTCGCACAAAGTCGACGACTTTGTAAAATGGTTACAGATGAATGGTTTTCCCACCCATGCAGAACAACCTATTCTCCACATAGAAACGAGCCATAAAAACCACTACTATGACATTTTGTCTTCCACGACTGACACTTTGACACCCGTTTTCACGTTGGCATCATTGTTGCATTTGGATAAATGAGCGCAACCGAAAGGAAGCGCAAGAGAGAATAAACAACATTCATCAACAACAAAAATAAACATTAGGAGGACAAAATTATGACACCAATGATGAGACGTAACGCAGCTTGGCTGCCCAGTGTTTTCAACGATTTGTTTGACACCGATTTCATGCCGAAGGCTAACGCCACCGCACCGGCCATCAACGTAAAAGAGACCGACAAGGCATACACCGTAGAACTGGCCGCTCCAGGCATGACGAAGGAAGACTTCAACGTCCATATCAACGACGAGGGCAACCTCATCATCAAGATGGAGAAGAAGACCGAGAATAAGGAGGAGGATAAGACCGCCCGCTACCTGCGCCGCGAATTTTCCTACACCAAGTTCGAGCAGACCCTGATTCTGCCAGACGACGTGAAGAAGGAAGACATTGCCGCCCGTGTGGAGCACGGAGTGCTGACCGTAGAACTGCCTAAGATCATCGAAGAGAAGGTCAAGGTGAGCCGTCAGATTGAGATCGGATAATTCATCTGCCACATAGGAATCCCATCATTCGGGATACCTGAACGGAACAACTGAAGGAGCCAGAGAGGCGGGGCGTAAGTCCCTTTCCTCTCTGGCTCCTTCGATTAAAAAGGAATAAGTGGATGAATTTGATGCCATAAAAACGGAATAAGTTGGCAAAAATAAGGCTAAAATGACGGAATAAGTGGATTTTGTCTTGGTAGAATGAATAATTTGACGTAATTTTGTAGCGTTTTCAAATGACATGCTCATGCTTGAACGTAAATTCACCTCATTCTTGACGACCTTCCTCATGGAAAATGAAACAGATAGAAGTCGTAGCAGCGATTATTCGCGAAGGATATAAGATTTTTGCCACGCAACGAGGATATGGCGAGTGGAAGGACTGGTGGGAGTTTCCTGGCGGAAAGATGGAGGCTGGGGAAACGCCAGAGGAGGCACTCGTGAGGGAGATTCGCGAGGAGCTGTCTGCGGAGATCAGCGTGGATGAGTTTCTTTGTACGGTAGAGTATGATTACCCCAAATTTAGGTTGAAGATGCATTGCTATTTGTGTTCGCTACTAACGGAGGCGCTGCATCTGAATGAGCACGAGGCAGCGAAGTGGCTGACGAAGGAGGAATTGGACAGCGTGAAGTGGTTACCTGCGGATTTAGAAGTAATTGACAAGATACGGCGTATGTACAAGATTACCGAAGGCTACATGCCTTTTATGGGCTACCAGACCTACTATCGCATAGTGGGTGAGCCATCTGAAAAAGCGTCCCTGCTGCTACTGCATGGCGGACCGGGAAGTACACACAACTATTTCGAGGTGCTCGACTGCATCGCCGACACCGGGCGGCAGGTCATCTCATACGACCAGTTAGGTTGCGGCAATTCCTACCTCGACGGACACCCTGAGCTATGGACGCAAAAGACCTGGATCGACGAGCTAATCGCCCTCCGCAAACACCTCCATCTCGACACGGTTCACATCCTCGGACAGTCGTGGGGTGCCATGCAGGCCATCGCATACGCCATCGACGAGAAGCCAACAGGCATCAAGTCGCTTATCCTTTCGTCTGGACATGCTTCCAGCAGCCTGTGGGCCAGCGAACAACACCGCCTCATCAAGCAGCTCTCCGAGGAAGACCAGGAGGCCATACGCCAGGCGGAGGCCACTGCCCAATGGGATTCGCCTGCCTACCTACGCGCCAACGACCATTATTTCGAGCAGTTTGTCATCAGCATCGATGAACATTCGCCCGAATGTCTACGCCGCCCGAAACGCGCAGGGACAGAGGCCTATCTCTACGGCTGGGGACCCAACGAATATCAGCCCCTTGGCAGCCTGAAGGATTTTGAATACACCGACCGCCTGCATCTCATCTCACAGCCAACACTTATCTGCAGTGGCACGCGCGACATCTGCACCCCCGTTGTTGCCGCCTCACTATATGAGCACATCCCCGGCAGCCGTTGGCACCTGTTCCGCAAGGCACGTCACACCTGTTTTGTCGACGCCCATGAGGAATACTGCAAAGTACTCATCGACTGGCTCAAAGAAAACGATTAGTATATGATTGCATTTATTGATACAGAGGATAAAACTGTATCATACTTCTTCGTTTGACGGTGCAAAGGTACGGTGAAGTCATCGCCGCTCGGCTTTGCCGCTTCGCTCGTCGAAGAACTCAGTTGTAAATTATGGTTTTACTCCTAAAATCGTGGCATACGTTGGTTTCTTACGGTGGATTTCCGTTTGAGTTAAACCTGCTTCGTCGAGCAGTTTTTTCAGATCCTCCGGCGAATAGGCTGTCATGCCCTCCACTACATTCGTCCACTTAGAATCGCTATCCACCACTTCTACCAAGATGGCGAACTTACCGCCAGACTTCAGTACACGTCACACTTTATTCTGTTGAGCGTGAGCAGGCTCGACCGAAGGTCAAATTAAAATCGGG